>MWJR01000166.1 GCA_002127415.1 Calditrichaeota bacterium AABM5.125.24 | reverse complement strand
CAACCTGTCCAGCGAGCTGGACAGGCCACCCAGTCGACATTAATCATAATACAAGATTAAATTGCACCCCTTAATATGTTACTGTTTCGCGGCCTCAGGTTCTCGACCTGATGCCATATTCCGGCCGGGTTGAGAACCCGGCTCGGCGGACATTTATTACTGTCATTGCGAGGAGCGAAGTGACAAAGCAGTCTAATCAACGCAAATATTTGAGATTGCTTCACTTCGTTCGCAATGACAGCGATTACTTAACGAAGTAGTGTTATTAAGGGGTGCAGTTTACGTTTGTATTCGATAAGGAAGTTAAGGAACCAGTGACCTGTCGTTCCCGCGACATAGGGAAGCAAAAAAAGTTCAAATCTGGATTCCCGTTTACACGGGAATGACAATTCACAAGAACATGCACAATAGAACGGTTAATTGACCCAATCAAAAACATTTCAGTCTGTAAATTTGTAAGCCTGCAAACTTTAAAGATATACCGGGGATGATATGTTCTCAAAATTCAAACAGTGGTACGAAAATCGTCACGATTATGCCCGCGAATGGAAGGAGCGCACCGGCGGAAAGGTTATGGGGTGCTTCTGCAGCTATGCCCCCGAGGAGATACTGGTTGCGGCGGGATGGCTACCGTCGCGGATCTTAGGGTCTCACGAGCCGCAGGATGTCTCTGAGAAGCACATCTTCGGGATGTTCTGTCCGTTCTGCCGCGATGTCCTGGCTCAGGGATTGAAAGGCCGATACAATTACCTGGACGGCATACTTATGACCCAGGCCTGCCTTCACCTCCGCCAGTCGTATATGTCGTGGAAGATGCACGTGCCGGTTCCCTTTCAGCACTATATCTATATGCCTCAGAAGGTTCAGACCCGGCACGCGGTTCCCTACCACCGCAGCGAGCTGGTCAAGTTCACGAAGGCGCTGGAGGAGTTCAGCGGTATCCGGGTCAGCGACGATGACCTCGACCGCGGAATGACTGTAGTCAACGAGAACCGGGGTCTGATGCGGCAGGTTTATGAATACCGCAAAGAACCGGAAGCCAAGCTCACCGGACAGGAGGCGATGTGGATGACCGTATCCAGTATGTGGGTTGACAAGGAGGAGCATTCGTCTGAACTCAAGCGGGTGCTGGAGCAGCTCCCCGACCGGGCGCCTGGCCGTGATACCGGGGCCCGGTTGATGTTGATCGGGTCAGAGAACGACGATATGCCGTTCATCGAGTTAGTTGAGAAGGTCGGGGCGACGGTGGTGGTGGATGACCACTGCACCGGCACGCGTTACTTCTGGAACCTGTGCGAGCATCAGGATGACCGTATAACCGCCATTGCCGAACGCTACATCCGCCGTCCCGCCTGCCCGGTGAAGGACTGGGAGGAACGCACCAGATTCGGCCATATCCTCGAGCTGGCGCGGGATTTTCAGGCTGACGGCGCCATCATCATCCAGCAGAAGTTCTGCGACCCGCACGAGTGCGATATGCCGCCCCTGCGGAAGTTTCTCGATGAGCACGATATCCCGAATCTGATGCTCGAGTTCGATGCCACCACGCCGTTAGGGCAGTTTCGCATCCGGGTTGAGGCCTTCCTGGAGATGATCGGGCAGGAGGACCTGTTTTAGGCGTATGCAATGCTCGCAGACTGGCAGGGGCGGCATTTATGATCCCGAAACGTCGGGACAATAAATCGCGCCACTTCCATATAAAGAATATAAGGTGACCATCGAAGAGATATTGTCAACGACCTGCAAGCGAAGTGAGAGGAGCGGTGAGTCATCCTGATTATAGAATCGCCTTTGTCAACTAATAAACCTGAGGGGGTGAAATGTTGGAAACCGAAGTGAGTGACAATCAGGGGAATACGATACTGGTCGTAGAGGATACCGAACTGACTCTGAAGATCATTAAAAGATACCTGGTGTCCTGGGGATACGATGTTGTGCATGCGTCAAACGGGGATCAAGCCTGGGAGCTCTTGCAGGAGAACAGGTTCAGGATGGTGCTGCTTGACTGGATGATGCCCGGAATGGATGGCATTACAATCTGCCGAAAATTGCGTGAGAGGGGAAGCGAAGCATTCATCTATATAATAATGCTGACTTCAAAGGATCGCAAGGAAGACATAGTGGCCGGATTGGAAACCGGAGCTGACGACTATGTGACAAAGCCATTCGACCCGGATGTGTTGCACTCCAGGATCAAGGTCGGGTGGAGGATTGTGGAACTGGAGCACAACCTGGCGGAGAGGATTAAGGAACTGCAAGGGAGTCTGGATCAGGTCAAACGGTTGCAGGGACTATTGCCGATCTGCTGTTATTGTAAGAAGATACGAAGGGATTCCGATTATTGGGAGCAGGTTGACAAGTATATCTCAGAACACTCTGAGGCGGAATTCAGTCATGGAATCTGTCCGGAATGCTACAAGAAGTATGTGGAGCCGGAGCTTGAAAGGTATAAAAAAGACAAAAAATAGGACAGGATATTGCGAGCTGGAAGACAGGGACGTTTGCAAGTATTCGTAAATAGAAGTGTTCCGTCACACGCCTCGTGTGACGTGAGAAACCCGGCGAGCAAGCCCCGCTTTCGCGGGGACAAGGCTCGCCGGGCCACGCAGCCCACCCGGCCGTGGGTGAAAGCATAAAGGTCAGGTATGTCCCGGACGAAAATACCCGTGCATAATGCTATTCACAAGGTGAACTCATAGCAGATAAACTTAATGAGATAAGCAAAAATGAGCGATGAAATCAACCCTAAAGCACTGTGGAGTTTGAGTTACGGCCTCTACATTGTTGCCTCGCATCTTGATGATAAGCAGAATGGACAGATAGCCAATACGGTGTTTCAAGTCACCGCTGAACCCATACGCATTGCGGTCAGCATTAATAAGGAGAACCTTACCCACGAATATATCAGCAAGAGTGGTGTGTTTTCCGTAGCTGTTCTTGATGAATCCACACCGATGGGTTTCATCGGACTTTTCGGGTTCAAATCCGGCAGGGATACGGACAAACTCTCCAGAGTTGATTTCAAGAAGGGAATCACCGGTTGCCCCATCGTTATGGAGAATGCCCTTTCGGTTATGGAGGCAAAGGTTGTGGAGCATCTTGATGTTGGCACTCATACCGTATTCATCGGCGATGTCGTCCAAGCTGAAGTCTTGCGCCAGGGCAAACCACTGACTTATGCCTATTACCACGAGATCAAGAAGGGAAGATCTCCCAAAAGCGCGCCGACATATAGAGCTCATATTGAAGAGGGAAAACATAAGCCTGAGAAGGGGATTCAAGATATGAGAGAATATAGATGCAATGTGTGTGGTTATATCTATGACCCGAATGCAGGGGACACGGATAACGGCATCGCACCCGGCACGCCGTTTGAGGAGCTGCCGGACGATTGGGTTTGCCCTGTATGCGGGGCTGGGAAGGATGAGTTCTCGCCGGAAGGGTAGACTGGGATGGTAGGAATGTTACAGACTGGAGACATTCGGCAGCTCGAAAAAAGTCATAGTCCATCGAAGGGACAGACATTTCACAGCATTAGCTGGGACAAGCTCTGTATGTCACTTATGAGAAACCCGGCGAGCAATACCCGCTTTCGCGGGGACAAGATTGGCCGGGCCACAAGGTTTTAGAAGCGGTGGGACGGGCATCCCTGTCTGTCACATCATGGATAGATGAACTCCTATCAAAATGAACAAACAATAGGTAAACATTATGAACCTGACATGTTTCGTTAAGAAGGAAGGGACTCAATACGCATCACTCTGTGTGGAGTTGGACGTGGCATCATGCGGAGATACTGAAGAAGAAGCGGTTAATGGATTGAAAGACGCGATTGAGACCTACTTGGAATTTATGAGGGACGAGGGTCGCGATAATGAGATTTATCGCCCCGTTCCCATGAACGAGTTGAAAGACTTCCTCTTCACAGACCCGGAACGCAAGAAATACACCATTAAGGCCATCCCGCTGGAACTGGAATATGCTTAGGAACCTCTCCAGTGATGATTTGGCCAGGATTCTAAGTGAGGTTGGTATTACATTGAAGCGGCATGGGAAGGAGGATGTATTTGGGGGAGAGCAAAAGGGCAGGTTTCGCGTGGTGATTGTGCCACGCAATAAGAGGAGCATTCCTGCTGGCACATTGAGTTCCATCTGGCGGCAGGCAGGACTTAACAAGGAGGAGGCGGAAGATATCTGGCGAAAGCTTTAGAGAGAACGATAAGGAGGTAGGACGGGACTCCGTGCCCGTCATCGCCCGAAGGGCGATTCCTTATGAGAAACTTGGCAAGCAATCCCCGCTTTCGCGGGGACAGGGCTTGCCGGGCCACCCGGCCAACGTTAGTGATGTGTGGAGGGACGATCCCGGCTTTCGCTGGGACAAGCTTCAGTCGTCCACCTTATGAGAAACCTGTCCAGCAATCCCCGCCTTCGCGGGGACAAGGCTGGACAGGCCACCCAAACGCTGTCACACGCCCTCGTGTGTTGGAAGGGTGGCTGTCAGGTTGGGGGACCTGATAACACTAAAAATGACACCTAAACCATTGATTTATAAATTGAGAAGACCAAAATGAAGTTTCATATACCGAGTATATTAGGAAGATTGGTGGAGCTTCAGATTAATGATTATGAGAGTTATGTAATGAGAATTAAAGAAAGTTCTGATGAAAAAATATCAGAGGTTATGAATGATGAAGGAGTATTGGTTAGACATTATGATCCCGACTTATTTGATTTGAAGTTGGATGAATTAGAGCGTAATTTGATAGTTACAGAAATTGCCTATAGAGGTTTATGTGTAGGAATTATTTCACTCACTGAGCATTTTCTAAGAAGAATTTTAAAGACGTCCAAAAGGACAGATATTTGTCAGAATTGTATTAAAAGAATGAATATAAAAACCCTTGCAGACGAGATTTCTAAACCTCCTATTTCATTGAGAATTGTTGATGATCCAAGATATAATAAAATTTCAAGATTGAACGCTCTTTCAAATGATTTTAAACACAACAATGGAATAGCCTCAGAAAGATATTCGAGTGTTCATGGTTATCCTGAAGAACAGGATATACAATTTTTCCAAGAGGATTGGATAGATCACTTAGAAACGGTTAAGGGATTCTTATTAGACACTCTGAGGAAACTCTAATTAATTGAATTTTAAATTTTGAACAGATTATGCCCAAATACCCAACTGAACCGCTGAAGTGCTGGAAGAAGGCCAAGGAGCTGCGGGAGAAGTATTACCGCGACTACGCCTCAGCATCTGAGAAAGGAGGTCTGCGCTGGACCGGGGGAGCCTGGTCGTTCGATGCCATCCCGGCAGGCCTCGGCGACGACGTCTATCCCATCACCGGCGAGCCATACTCGGCCTCCATTGCGTTCAACAAGCCGTTCTCGATGCGCTGCCTGGAGGAGACCGAAGCCCGCGGCTGGGCGCGCGACCTGTGCAGCTATATGCGCAACTACTGGGGGTCGATGTATCTGAGCGAATTCAACTTGGGTGGCAAGTATCCCAAACCGGACTTCGCCTTCCAGGACCACATCTGCTGCAGCCACGGGAAGTGGTATCAGGTCGTGGCTGAATACGAGGACATCCCCTATTTCTGCATCGACATCTCTGTCGGACCCTATAACGAGCTCGATGAAGACCGGCTGATGTTCGTTGTCAACCAGATGCACGAGTCTATCGATTGGATGGAGAAGATCACCGGCCGCCGGTATGACGACGAGAAGCTAATAGAAGCGGTCAGGAACGACTGCCGCTCAACCTCGACCTGGGCCGATATCTGCGTCCTGAACAAGAACATCCCCGCTCCCCTCGATGAGAAGACCATGTATTCGCTTTACGTCTTCGGCACCCTGAGTAAGCATTCAAAGGAGGTCGCCGACTTCTACGAGGAGCTGCGGGACGAGGTCAAGGATCGCGTCGAACGGGGCATCGCCGCCGTGGGTAACGAGCGGTGCCGGCTGATGTCCGACACCCAGCCGCCGTGGGGCTTCCTGAAGGTCTTCCGCTACCTGGAGGAATTCGGCGCACTGTCGGTCGGCAGCCTGTATACCTTCGGCCTGATCGGGATGTGGGAGGACAAGCCGGACGGATCCTGGGGCCCGCGCACCACACCGATGGAGCTGGGCGTGCCGATGGGGACGCGCGACCAGGCACTACGGGTGCTGGCGGATTGGAGCCTGTCCCGGCCGGAGTGGCAGCACTTCTACGACGCTGACCTGAAATCCAAGATGATGCTGCGCATCGTCAAGGAGTGGAAGCTCGACGGGGTGATGCTGCATATGAACCGCGGCTGCGAGGGGCTGTCGTGCGGTATCGCCGAGAACCGGCTGGCCATCGCCGAAGCGGATGTGCCGGTGATGACCTTCGAAGGCAATATGGGGGACGAACGTGAGTTCGACTTGGCTAAAACCCGCGACCGGATCGATGCCTTTATGGAGACGATGGAGCTCGAGAGAGTTGAGGAGTGAGACTTTTTGCCCCCCTTAATAATATCAGAAACTCTGGAGGAGATAAATGATAACTGCCGGAATGGACCTGGGAGCCAAGCTCATCAAGGTCGTGATTGTGAGCGACGGCAAGGTTATTGCTCGGGTCAAGAAGACCTCTGGTTTCGAGCAGGATGTGTCCGCTTCGGAAGCGATGAAGGAGGCCCTTGAGCAGGCCGGCGTCACGGCGGATGAGGTTGACCGTATCGTCGCCACCGGGGCCGGACGCAACTTTGCGCCGTTCGCTCACGACAGATTAACCGAGGTCGGTGCAGCGGCTCGGGGAGCGATAGCAAGGCTGCCGGAGGCTCGGACCGTCATCGACGTGGGTGCCGAAGAGGGGCGCGCCATCCTTATCACCCCTGAAGGACGGGTCAAGGACTTTGCGGTCAATGAGAAGTGCGCCGCCGGCGCCGGCACCTTCACCGAGGCGATGGCGCGGGCGCTGGAGGTGCCGCTGGAGGAGCTCGGAGCGCTGTCGCTGACGTCCGATAAGGCCGTGCCGATGAACGCCCAGTGCGTGGTATTCGCCGAGAGCGAGGTGGTTTCGCTGCTGCACGCCCGCACGTCGAAGAGGGACATCGCCCGCGCCGTGCACGACGCCATCGCCAGTCGCATCGTCTCGATGGCCAGGCGGGTGTCAATCAAGCCGGAGGTGGTTCTCATCGGTGGTATGGCCTTCAACGTCGGCTTTGTGGAGTCGTTGAAGCGAACGCTCGAAATGGAGGTGCACATCCCCGAAGAGCCGGACTATGTCCCGGCTGAAGGTGCAGCCTGGGCCGCATATGACAAGGTCGCCGGCAAGGCTGCCGTCGATGTGCAGGAGTGATTCGATTGCGGATTGCGGATTGCGGATTGCGGAATAAAGGGAAAATGAGCTACTTCGAGAGGGAAATCTTGGCTGCCAGCCACGGAGGACTGGCAGCGGCTACAACAGGAGATTAACAATGACGCAGGAATACTGGCGCTGGAAGGAATACAACTGGCATGATGAGAAGATCGACCCGCGGGCGGGGAAGTCAATCTCCGCTGGTTGCGACGTGGGGTCGGTGTCTTCTCAGGCGGCCATAATGGTTGATGGCCAGTTATATGCCTACAGCAATATGCGCACCGGTTCGGATTCGCCGAACAGCGCCATGGACGCTATGAATTGGGCGCTGGAGGATACGGTGCTCAAGATCGAAGATCTGCATTACGTGGTTGGCACCGGCTACGGGCGGGTCAACGTGCCGTTCGCCCACCGCGCCATCACCGAGATAGCCTGCCACGCCCGCGGCGCCAACTTTATGTATGGTTCATCGGTGCGCACCATCCTCGATATGGGTGGTCAGGACTGCAAGGCGATCCGCTGTGACGATCGCGGCAAGGTCACCAACTTCCTGATGAATGACAAATGCGCCGCCGGAACCGGCAGGGGGATGGAGGTCTTCGCCGACCTGCTGCAGATATCGATTGAGGATGTCGGCGAGATGTCTTTTCAGGTTGACAAGGAGCCCGAACCGGTCTCATCGACCTGCGTGGTGTTCGCCAAGTCGGAGGCAGCCGGACTGCTCCGTTCCGGCTGGCCCAAGAATTTGGTGCTGGCGGCATACTGTTCGGCGATGTCGCACCGGGTATTCACGTTGCTCGAGCGGCTGGGCGTTGAGAAGGAGTTCGCCATCACCGGCGGCATCGCCAAGAACGTGGGTGTGGTGCACAGGCTGGAGGATGAGCTGGGGATGAAATCGCTGAAATCGGACTATGATACCCAGATTGCGGGTGCTCTTGGAGCGGCGCTGTTCGCCAAGGCGCTGTATGAGAAGCAGCAGGCAGGAAAGTGACTTGTGATGGTTGCCGGCCGGGTTGAGAATCCGGCTCGGCGTGTAACCTATCTGGCATATTTGATAGTGGCGCGATTGATCGCGCCTGATACGGGCGTCATAAATGTCGCCCCTAACGTAAGTTATTGTTTATGGAGCAAGTATATGATCGCCAACTACGGATATATGGACGGGTCGGGGGAATACTTCATCACCATCGACACCGACAAGTGCATGGATTGTCAGCAACACGGTTGTGTCGATGCCTGTCCGGAGGGTATGTTCTCCATCGAGACGGATGACTACGACGACGAGGTGGCCACAGTGAAGGAGGAGTTCCGTCATAAGCTCAAGTATGCCTGCGGCCCGTGCAAGCCGGTGTCCGACCGACCACCGCTGCCGTGTGTGACAGCCTGCACCTCGGGAGCGCTGAGTCACTCGTGGTAAGCGGATATATGGGGAGCGACGACTTCAGTCGTCGTCCATACGTTCTGGCCGACTGAAGTCGTCGCTCCCTGCAATTCAGAGTTGAATTTTATCTATGAGTATTTCTGATATACAAGTAACCATCGATGGACAGCAACTGACCGTCCCCGAAGGTTTATCGGTTCGTGAAGCAGCGCTGAAGAACGGGATTTACGTTCCCGGGTTGTGCAGCCACCCGGAGCTCGATCAGTTCAAGCCGTTCAACTGGTCGGAGGAGGTGTGGCAGGGTGGGGAGAGGTTCGAGCATTCTACTGAAGGTAACCCCCCCCTTCCCCCCCCTGCAATAGCAGGGGGGGTGGATGCTCGTGGACCTGCAGTATCAGGGGGGGTGGATG
>MWJR01000164.1 GCA_002127415.1 Calditrichaeota bacterium AABM5.125.24 | reverse complement strand
CTGCAGGAGCTGGGTCAGCCCCTCCAGCGCAAAATACTCGGCCTGTATCGGTATCAGCAGGCTGCCGGCGGCGGTTAGTCCGTTCAGCGTCAACAGCCCCAGCGAGGGGGGGCAGTCAACCAACACGAGGTCATAGTCTTCCCGGATCGGCTCAAGCGCCCGCCGGAGGACACGCTCCCTCTCATCGAACCCCACAAGCTCGATCTCGGCACCCACCAGCCGGATGTGCGAGGGGAGCAGCCACAGATAGGGGTATTCGGTCTCACGAACCACCTCATGCACAGGTAGATTCTCGATGAGGACATCATAGATGCAGGGTTCCTCACGACCGAGACGAACGGCAAGCGACGAGCTCGAATTGGCCTGCGGATCGATGTCGATCAGGAGGGTCCGCTTCTCGGCCAGCGCAAGTGCCGCTGCCAGGTTGACCGCCGTGGTGGTTTTACCCACCCCTCCCTTCTGATTGGCTATGACTATGGTGCGTGACAAGGGTTTGAGTGTAAAAGCTTGCCCCTGCGCCTGTCCCTGCGAAGGCAGGGGAAAGCAGGGGTGTGAAAGCGCTGAAGATCGAAGGATATTTATCAGTTGTTTATACTTGGCGTCTTTGCGCCTTTGCGTGAGGCATCCGCCATCCGTTCCCGTAGCTTGACCCAACGCCGGGTATCAACATCGGGGCCGTCGGTGTGGTTTGCTGTTCGTTTTCTGTCATCTCAATACCTTTATAGAATGGCTCCTCGCCATAAGATAATCGGCTTTTAAGGAGCGATATTATCGACTGCTCCAGATGGGGAAGAAGCTCATTCTCCACCCGAGTCCGCCAAAGGGATCAACCTCAGTATTGGTCGGGATAAAATGGATGTAGAATAGGGAGCCTTGAAAGACCAATTGCTTGTCCTTCCAGAAGGTCAGATCGATTCCGGCGCGGCTAAGTATCATCCCTTTGGCGTCGTCGCTGCTTCCGTCGACCGCAAAGGAAGATGTGCGAACTTTTATCCGCCGCCAGGCATAGCCACCACCGGCTCGAATCCCGATGTCGAACCACCTGACTGGTGCAGGCAGAGTGTAAACCAGATCGAGGCTACCGAGGAGGCTGTTCTTGCGCTCCACAGTCAGTTCACACTGCCGGCTCCGTTCGTATTCATCGTAATATGAGATTGGATATTTGAGGGTCGTGCCGTCGTGGATTATAGCCAGTGCCAGTTCACAGTGGAAGAGCTTGTTGTGGCAGTAACGGTAGGCGAGACCGAATACAGGTGCGTTAATGCTGCGTTCCCCGGAACCGCTGCCGGAGATATAGGTGATGGAATCGGGGAAATAAATGTGGTGTAATCGGGCAGTGAAGGCATAGCCGACATTCTCCCCATCCATCGCCTGGTAGCCCAGGTATGGAAGGATGAGAAATCTGGACTCGCGCGCACCCTCGGCTGAGGCTGTGGCGGCGATCGTCAACAGAGTTAGGATCGTTAATATGATCGGCGATGGTTTCACCTTGCAACCTCCACTTTTTAGCATTTGGCTATCAGCGGTCAGCTGTCAGCATTAATGGTTGTAACCTGTTCAACTTAATGGGCGCCGCGTCAGGTTCTAAACCTGGCCGGCGTTGCTTCCGACCGGGTTAAGAACCCGGCCCGGCGTTAAAGTCTAACTCGATAACTTTTATGTCATTGCGAGCGAAGCGAAGCAGTCTCGAAGCCTCAGGATTGCTTCGGCGCTGCGCGTCTCGCAATGACATAGTAAGATAATACAAGCGCCCGCCTGCGGCAACAGTTCGAGTTGGTGGAAACCGGTCACTCAACTTCCGGCTCTTCATCCCCTCCCAGGTCGATATACCGGTCCAGGAGCCGCACGAACTTCCACCTCTCCCCCTCGGTCAGTTCCCGGCTTATTCGGCGGAAGGCGTCCATCTTGGCGTCGATCTGGTCGGCGTAATGTAGCAGGAAGGCCTCACGCGTCGAGGGTTGAACCGGAGAGCCGTGTTCCGCCTGGTGAGACAGGATCAGGTGCAGGAGCCTGTCGAGCAGATCCGGCGGGAAGCCTTGGGTGTCGGCCGCTCGCTCGGCGACCCACTGAGCGCCGAGTGTGATGTGTCCGACCAGGCGCCCCCGGCCTGAGTAGTCGATGAAGGTATCGTAGCTGTATTCCTCGATCTTGCCGATGTCGTGAAGGACGGCTCCGGCCAACAGCAGGTCCCGGTCGGCTTCGGGATACAGCCGCCCCAGAATCCGGCACAGACGGCAGAGGGCAAGGGTGTGTTCGATGAGCCCCCCGAGCCGGTTGTGGTGCCACAGCTTCCCGCCGGGGGCCCGGGCGAATCTTGCACTGAAATCCTCGTCGTCCAGGAAGCGCGAGAGTAGCGCCCGCAGGTGGGGATTACCGATGCCTGCTGTCAGACGCCGGAGCCGCCCCAGGGCCTCCTGAGGGTCGATATCGCTGGCCGGGATGAGGTCGGCTGGATCGACGGGATCGTCGGGACTGGCTCGACGCAGCCGCTTGACTGCGACCTGACGGGTGTCACGATACTGCTCGATAATCCCCTGCAGCTTGATAACGCCCCCCTCCTCCAGCTCGTGATAGAGCCGCTCGCCGTCGTCCCAGATGTTGCCCGTCAGCCGTCCGGAACGGTCGCCGAATTCGAGCATCAGGTAAGGGCCCCCGCTTCTCCGGGTACGGAGCTCCTTCCTGCGGATGACCACGAAGCTGGTGAAGGTCTCGCCGACCTCGAGGTCGCGCAGGTATCGCTTATCTTCTGGCATAATCAGTCGAGGATGATTGTATTTGGGTGGCCCGGCCAGCTTGCTGGCCGGGTTTCTTCTGAGAAACCAGGTAGGGGCGGCATCCCTGCCTTCGCAGGGACAAGCTTATGACGCCCTCATTCGGGCGCAATGAATTGCGCCCCTACCATTGGGGCGGCATCCCTGCCTTCGCAGGGACAAGCTTATGACGCCCTCATTCGGGCGCAATGAATTGCGCCCCTACCTTATCTTTAGAATGTCATCCGAAATTCCGCCTGAGAACGTCTATAGCCCGCTCAATCCCGGCGTCGTCCACGTCGAGGTGTGTCACCAGCCGGACCATGGTGCGACCGAAGTAGGTCGCCAGCACCCCATCCGCCTTGAGTCTCTCCACGATCTCCTCGCCGGTGAGCCCGCCGGGTGCCGAGTCGAAGATGACGATGTTGGTGGCAACGGCTTCGAGGTCGATGCTGAAGGCAGGCAGTTCGGCGACGGCTTCGGCCAGGGTGCGGGGCCGGCGGTGGTCTTCGATCAGGCGCTCCCGGTGATGGTCGAGGGCGTAGAGTCCTGCGGCGGCGATGATACCCGCCTGACGCATCCCGCCGCCGAACCGCTTCCGGAAGCGGTGCGCCCGGTTGATGAAATCCACTGAACCCGCTATCAATGACCCCACCGGCGCTCCCAGACCCTTCGATAGACAGACGTTGACCGAATCGAACGGCGCCGCCAGCTCCCTTTCGGGGATGCCGGTGGCGGCGGCGGCGTTCCACAGTCGAGCCCCGTCGAGATGCAGTCCCAATCCGCGTTCGTCGGCCAACCTGCGCAGGCGATGGCACTCCTCCAGCGGGAAGATGGTTCCTCCGGCGCGGTTGTGGGTGTTCTCGACCCAGATCAGCCGGCTGGGGGGGAAGTGATGGTCGGGAGGGCGCAGCTTCTCTTCCACCTGTTCGGCATTGAATACTCCGCGGACACCTTGAATCGTCGCCAGCAGCACCCCGGCCAGCATCGCCGGTGCGCCGCTTTCGAAGTTCAGGACGTGGCAGCCCGCCTCGCAGTAGACCTCGTCGCCGGGGCTGGTATGGCAGACGAGGGCGATCTGGTTGACCATGGTTCCGGAAGGGGCGTAGAGAGCCGCCTCCTTGCCGAGCAGGTCGGCGACCCGTTCCTGCAGCCGGTTGACGGTCGGGTCGTCTCCGAACACGTCATCGCCGACCTCGGCCTCGAACATCACCCGCCGCATATCCGGCGTCGGCCTGGTTACGGTGTCGCTGCGCAGGTCTATGATTTCAGGCATTGTGTCATGAAGTTGTTAATGCGTATTAATGTTCATTGTCATTGCGAGTCCGGCAACTGCCGGACGAAGCAATCTTTAAACTACTGATTATGGAAAAGATTGCTTCGCTACGCTCGCAATAACAAACCTAAAGCACTTTAATGTCTTTATGAATGCAACTTAGTATAAGGGGGGGCAGAAGATGTATACCATTAGTTGCACCCAATTTATTATTATTGGTTTGATGATCTTCAATCAATTCCTTCCCCCTCAATTCCCGCCAGACTATCCTCCTTTGCGATCCACTTCCTGAGCTTTTTTACCCTTTCGCGGGCTGATACCGCCGCCCGGTCGTCGGCGCCCTGATAGTATGCCACGCGGCGCTTGAACTGCCGCATAGCCTCCCTAAAGTCACGCTTGCGCTGGTAGGCTATGCCGAGATAGTAGAGGTTGTCCACAGTGCCGCCGCTGCGGTATGAGCTGTCGAGCGCGGCGATGGCCTCGTCGTAGCGCTCCAGCCAGATGAGGGTGATGCCCATATTATAGAGCGCTCCTGGATGACCGGGCCTCAGTTCGAGCACCTGCCGGCACTGCTCCAGGGCCTCCTCGTTGCGGGTCAGCTTGAGGAGGGTGGCTGACATGGCGAGTTTCATTGAGACCGATACCGGGTCCAGAGCGAGCCCTATGGTCAGGAGGTCGTAGGATGGTTGGTATTGAAGCTGCTCACGGAACCAGGCTGCCAGCGCCGCACGGGCAGCCTCGTAGCCGGAGGCCAGCGTCAGGGCTCTCTCCAGAAGCTCGGGTTCGCCGTCCCAGGGCAGATCGTGAAACCTCTGATCGTTCAACCTCGAAAGGTAATAGAACACTCGGGGATCGTCGGGATTGTGATGATAGGCCAGCTTGAAGGCCGATTCAGCCTCGTTCCATCCGCGAAACTCCAGAAACAGTCGCCCCAACAGGATGTAGGCTTCCGCGTTATCCGGTTCCAGTTCGAGAACCTTAAGCAGGGCTGCCTTAATCCTGTCGCCGCCCAGACCCGGCTGGTGACTTAGGAGTGTCCGGGCCAGCTCCAGTCGCGGGGCTGCCCAGCGGGGGTGCTCATCGATCAGGTCGGTCAGGATTGCAGCGGCGGAATCGAACTGTCCGGCCTCGCAGTGCTCGACCGCAGTGTAGAGGGCGGCGAACTGCACATCCGGCAGGTTGGGAGGTTTGCCCGGCCAGCGCTCGAGGGGGGAGCTGTCGCCAAGGCGTCGGGAGACCTCTTCAGCCACCCGGATGGCATCACCGACGAACAGAGACCCAACGGCGTCAATCTCCGCAGCGGTCTTGAAGGCGTCGCCTCTGCGGCGTTTTATCAGGACAGTATGCCGTCCGACGGTTGATGTTTCACCGGAAGGGACGATCTGGACCTGCCAGCGCACCTCCATCTGGAGAGCCAGGCTGTCCAGCCTCTCCGTGGTGGATCCGGCGCGTGTCAGGACGGGTATGAACTCGGGGCTCTGGATGGTGAACGGCTTTCTCGAGGCTGCGAGTCGTCGTTCGATGGCATCGGCCAGACCACGGGCACGCCAATGGGGAGGACTGTCACTGTCCGGGCGTTCCGCAACCACAACCACGCGGATGGGAATGGGGGGAGGGGGGAAGATACGCCAGGCGACGATGTAAAGGGTGATGATCACCACCCACCCCTGCCACAGGATGCGGAAGAATCTGTGACGCCGCCAGAAGCCCGTTCCCCTCCAGATCACCCACCAGACAAAGGTGAAGGTGCCCCCCACCAGTGGCAGCAGTTTGATACCTAACGGCAGGCGTCCGGACAGGTAAGCGAGCAGATCGCTGCTCATCCGTTAATCAGGCTGAATGCTTCTATGCGGGTGATCTGTTTGCGGAGATAGCCGCGCTGCGCCGAGGTTATCGTCTCGGTGGCTTCCTTCTTGACCCCCTGCATAGAGATGCAGAGGTGGCGCGCCTTGATGACCACGATGACCCCCAACGGCTTCAGCCGCTGAACCAGAGCGTCCGCGAGTTCGGTGGTCATCCGCTCCTGGAGCTGAGGACGCTTGGAGATAGCCTCCACCAACCGAACCAGGCTGGAGAAGCCGGTCACCTGGTTGTTGCCGGGGATATAGCCGATTGAGACATGCCCCCAGAACGGCAGGAGATGGTGTTCGCACATCGAGTAGAATGGGATGTCCTTGACGATTATCATCTCGTCATGGTTCACACTGGTAAACAGTGATATCTTCTCGGCTGCCTCCACCCCGACCCCGGCGAAGATGTCCCGATACATCCGAACCACCCGGTCAGGGGTTCGGGTTAGCCCGTCGCGGTCGGGATCCTCGCCGATCCCTTCGAGCATCAGGCGAACTCCCTGACGGATTTTCTCTTCATCAATCGGCATCGTCTCTCCCGGGCGGTTCGTTCTTGCCAGAGGAGTCGCTCCTGGACTGTTGGTCATCAGTTCTTGGGGTGGTTTGTGGCTTCCGTCGGCGTGGCGGACGTCTGCGCTTGTGGGTGCCCTCACCGCTGGCTGCAGGAGGCTGCCCGGCTTCACCGGCCTGGTGAGTTCGTCCGATGTGGGTTGACTGGTCGGTCGCATCGCCCTTCTCATCAGCCGGGGTCTTGCGCTTCTTGTCCTGGTGTTCTCGAGCCAGTTTGCTGGGGCTGGGGCGCCTGTTCTCGGGGTCGCGGCTGCTGGCAATACCATAGCTGCGGGCGAATTCGCGACGGGATCCGGTGCCGGCTTCTGCGGTGGCCTCCTCCTTGCGGGGTGTCTGGCGCGCGCGTGGCGGGCGGCGGCGACGGGTTTTCGGAAGTTCCCGGTGGCGGGGCTGAGCCGGAGGCAGCTTCCTGCCCTTCACTATGGTGTCGATCTCTTTTCCATCGAGGATCTCCCGTTCCAGGAGCGCCTCGGCTAACCTCTTCAGCTTGTCCTTGTTATCGCCCAGCAGCTTGTCGGCGCGCTGCTCAGCCTCACCGACGATGCGGCAAATCTCTCCGTCGATCTCCTGAGCCGTCCGCTCGCTGAAATCACGATGCTGAACGATCTCACGCCCCAGGAAGATCTCCTCCTGTTTGCGCCCGAAAGCCACCGGTCCCACCTTGTCCGACATCCCCCATTCGCACACCATCTTCCGGGCGATATCAGTGGCTCGCTCGATGTCGTTGCCTGCGCCGGTGGAGAGCTCGTTGAACACCAGCCTCTCGGCGGCGCGACCCCCTAACAGATGGGTCAGCGTCCGGGTCAGGTAGGTGCGTGAGTAGTTGTGTTTTTCGTCCAGAGGGAGGTAGTGGGTTAGCCCGAGGGCGTGTCCGCGCGGGATGATGGTCACCTTATGCACCGGGTCGGATCCGGGGACAAGCTTGGCTACCAGCACATGACCGGCCTCGTGGTAGGCGGTCTGACGCTTCTCCTCGTCGGAGATGAGCAGACTCTTCCGCTCGGTTCCCATCATCACCTTGTCCTTGGCCTCTTCAAAGTCGACCATTGCGACCTTGGTGGCGTTCCGGCGGGCGGCCAGAAGCGCGGCCTCATTGACCATATTGGCCAGATCAGCTCCAGCCAGACCGGGCGTCCCTTTGGCGAGGACGTTGAGCTGCACGTTGGAGTCCAGCGGGATATTGCGTGTGTGAACACGCAGTATCCCCTCCCTGCCCCGCACGTCAGGCCGGTCGATCACGATCTGCCGGTCGAACCTGCCCGGACGGGTCAGAGCCGGGTCCAGGACATCGGGGCGGTTGGTGGCAGCCAGCAGGATCACCCCTTCGTTGGACTCGAAGCCGTCCATCTCGACCAGGAGCTGGTTCAGGGTCTGCTCCCGCTCGTCGTGACCGCCCCCCAGTCCGGCCCCGCGGTGCCGTCCCACGGCGTCGATCTCGTCGATGAAGATGATGCACGGTGCCTGCTTCTTCCCCTGTTCGAACAGATCCCGAACCCGCGCCGCACCGACCCCGACGAACATCTCGACGAAGTCCGCACCCGACATAGAGAAGAACGGCACCTCCGCCTCGCCGGCTACAGCCCTTGCCAGCAAGGTCTTGCCGGTGCCGGGAGGCCCTAAAAGGAGCGCCCCCTTGGGGATCCGTCCCCCCAGCCGCGTGAACTTCTTCGGATCGCGCAGGAAGGCGATGACCTCCTCCAGCTCCTCCTTTGCCTCGTTGACACCGGCCACGTCATTGAAGGTGACCTTGGGTTTGTTCTCCACCAGCAGCTTGGCGCGGGACTTGCCGAACGAGAAGACCCCGCGTCCGCCCCCCCCCTGCATCCTGCGCATTATATACAGCCAGATCGCTATAATGATGATCCAGGGCAGTATCGAGGTGAGAAGGTAGCCGAACCAGCTGGTGGTCTTCTCCTTGAACTGGTAGTCGATACTGAGACTGTCCCACTCTGCCAGCATCTGGGCGTCGACGAACGGAAGGGTGGTGACGATGCTGGTGCCATCCTTCAACTGGCCGTGAAACTCGCGGTCGATGATCTCGGCACCGTCGATCTGGCCACTCTCGAGCAGCTTAAGGTATTGAGAGTAGGACTTGTGGACTACGGGCTGTTCGGTCAGGTTGAGCTGACGGAAGATAATCCACGAAAGGATGACGATCAGGATCCAGAAGGTCAGCGTGCGGGTGGCTTTGCGCCACTCGAACTTATCACCCGGTTCACCTTTACGCTTACGCGGTCCTTTCCCTCCAGGCTGCCTCTTGTCATCAGGCGGAGGGGCTTGATTATTCATCTGATTCCTGTGTGAAGGTCTTGTAGTCTTCGGGCTCTCTCGGGGGAGAGTCGGAACTCGATCACCCGTCGTGTCGCCGGGGTGAGCTTAAACCGCTCAGCGACCCTGAAGGGCGGCACCACAGCCACCAGGCCTCCCGCCCAGATTATCGGATAGCGACGACGATGGGGTGGAATCCCTGCTTCCCTGAGAATATCGCTTACTTTTCGCCGACCGGTCATACCGAAGGGGGCGATGCGGTCGCCGGGCTCAGCCGGCTTGACCAGATACGGTCCCGGGCCGATCCTGTCCAGATCGCAGTATTGAGAGCCTTCCGGCGGTGGCAGGTCGGGTAGGTCTTCAGTGATTACAGCCGTCTCAAGCCGTCCGAAGTTGCAAATGGTAGCTGCATCATTCCGGGCTATCAGCTTCTCTTCGAAATCCGATCCCGACGCTTCGTGGCGAAATACGTAGATCCTGCCGCCGAAGAGCTGCGCATGGGCGCCGCATCCTATCTCAATCGTTCCGGTTCGTCCGGTGGCGATATATTGGTCAACGTAAAGACAACGTTCAAATGAAGCGCGGCAACCTGCATCCATAATCAACCGGGCTGCGCGCTGCAATATACTCAAACGTAATACCTTAAGATACGAAGAGAAAGCGGCGTAATCAAGCACGATTTCACCCAAGGTTCTTTCAACGGTGGTCTCTTCAAGCGCTTTTTCGGTCTGTTTGGCGATCAGATCCGCCGCCATATCGAGCAGTTCGGCGCTGCGCACAACCCCTCTCAGGGCGCCTTTCCCGAATTCGCGCTCAATCAGGGGGAGGATTGTCAGCCGGATGCGGTTGCGCGGGTAGCGGACGTCGAGGTTGCTGGGGTCGGTGACGAAAGGGAGACCCCGGTCGCGGCAGTATCGTTCGAGCCCGGCGCGGCTGAAGCTTAGCAGCGGCCGAACCACCGTCACCTCATCCGGCAGGATCCATTTCTCGGTGCGCTTGATACCCGCCAGACCTTCGACCCCGGCGCCTGAGAGCAGCCTCATCAGCACCGTTTCAATCTGATCGTCCCGGTGGTGGCCGGTGGCGATGATCCTCCTGATTTCGGATTCCGGAATGCCGGCTGTTTCGGTCAGGAAACGGTAACGAAGTTCACGGGCGGCGGCGTGAACCGACAGCTTCCTCCGGTTGGCCAGCTCGGCAACAGCCCCCGATCCCACCACGCACTCGACCCGCAGGAGGCGGCAGATCTCCTCGACATGGCGCTGTTCCTCGTCCGCTTCGGGGCGGAGTTTATGGTTGAAGTGACAGGCGGTCAGTGCAAACCAGCCGACTTTGCTCTTCCAGCGAACAAGCAGGTCGAGCAGCGCGGTTGAATCCGGTCCGCCCGAGAAGGCTGCAAATACCCGGTCGCCCGGGCGGACCAGAGACCGCTCCACACAGACCCCGGTGAAATCGCTATATAGCTTCTCGGTTAAGTCCATTTATCTTCAATATAAGGGGAAACAGGGCCAACACCACATCGGCCGGGTCACACTCAATTTAACTTAACTGCAGAGACTGAAGGTATGAATTTGGCTTCCTTGCCTGTATACACCCAATAATCACATTAATTAAGCCTTCAGTTTTGTTGAACACCGGCCTGAGTGTGAATGCGGGTTACCCCTTGCATTTATGTGATGTTATAAATATATTCAAACGTTTCGGTAGTGGTGTCAGGTGATGGCACCTGACACCACTAATTGCGGCATGTTTAGGGGGCATAGCCATAAGCCCCTACTTTCAGTTCCGGCCGGGCCCAAGAACCCGGCTCGGCGATATGATCCGGATTTATTGTTTCGGGTTTCGGGTTTCGGATTTAAGACAAAGGAGTCCGTCGTGTGGATAGTGCGGTGGACGTTCATCGCCATCATTCTCATCGTCATCCTTGGCTTCTCCCTGCAGAATACACAGCTGGTGGAGATATCCGTTCTGGGATGGCAGTCGGGTGAAATCCCCATCTATCTGGTTATCTATTTTGCCTTTGCGGCGGGGGTGCTGGTGTTCCTGTTAGTGGCGGCTTTCCATCAGTTTCAGCAGCGCGCGGAGGTTCGCCGCTGCAGACGTGAGATCAAGCGGTTGGAGGGGGAGTTGGATAGACTGAGGATCATCAGCATTGAGGAGGGGCTGGATGAGAGGCCGGATGAGACTGGCGGGGAGGACGTTTAGGGTGGCAGGTGGGTAGTTACGATGATATTGGGGTTCCCGCGCCTGAATGGCTCGGGAGTTGGGCCTGGCTTCTCGCGCTGGCGGTGGTGGCGCTCCTCATCTGGTCCGTGGCTCTGGGGTGGCGGGGCAGGAGGCATGTCAGATGGCATATTGAGCGGGATCCTTATATCGAGGGGTTGAACCTGATGCTGATGGGGCGCCTGCAGGAGGCAGTCCAGGCGCTGACCGAGGCCGCCAGCGCCAACACCGGGAATATCGATGCCTACCTCAAGCTGGGAAGCCTCTACCGCAGGCTCGGAAAACCACGTCGCGCCGCTCAGATCCACCTTGAGTTATCAGTTCGGGGTGACCTGCCGCGTCAGATGAAAGCTACCATTTACCGCGAGCTGGCGGTCGATCTGGAACAGGTGGACAACATTGAAAGAGCCTTCAATTACCTGAGACTGTCCCGAGAACTCGACCCCCGCAGCACAGAGGATAACGAGATCCATCTCCGGTTGCTCGAGAAACAGGGGAGGTGGCACAGCGCTGCCGATACCCTGCGTAAGGTGACTTCGGTGAACGGCAAGTCCGATATGACCCGGCTGGCCCTCTACAAACTCCAGGAAGGGGAGGCGCTGTGCGCCGAAAACCGCGAGCACGAAGGACGTATCTGCTTCAAGGAGGCATATAAACACGCCCCCGATGTTGCTGAAGCGATGCTCTTCATCGCCGACTCATACGCGCGGGACGGACGGGGCGACGAGGCTCTGACCTGGTTCTCGCGGTTCATATCAGAGCATCCGGAGTCGGCTCAACTGGCCATCCCGATGCTGGAACGACTGCTGTTCGAGGCAGGCCGGTTCAGCGAGATTGAATCTATCCTGCGTGAGGCATTCCAGAAAGCGCCCGATAATCGACAACTGGCGGCGGCACTGGTCGATCTGTTGATGAAAAAGGGCGAGATTGATGAGGCGCTCGTGGTGTGCGAGCGGACGCTTGAGGTTATACCGGACGATGTGGACATCCGGCTCTACCGGCTGCGCCTGCTCCACCGCAAAGAGGACGATACCACCTTTGACCGCAGCCTCGACGAGCTGCTCGCCCTCAGAGGACCGTTCCGGCGCGGATATTACTGCTCCAACTGTGGATACCACTCTGAACATCTTCATAGCCGTTGCCCTGAGTGTGAACAGTGGCGCAGCTTCTTCGGGGACAGGAGGGCGAATGCAAACGCCCGGCATTAGTTACAGCCTACCTGCAAACGG
The DNA here is from genome assembly GCA_002127415.1 of Calditrichaeota bacterium AABM5.125.24. Classification (GTDB taxonomy): domain Bacteria; phylum Electryoneota; class AABM5-125-24; order Hatepunaeales; family Hatepunaeaceae; genus AABM5-125-24. The sequence continues at coordinate 6,611 of MWJR01000164.1, read as the reverse complement.
TGGCTGCAACTGAGCTATGCTTCCGCGTCGAACAGGTCTGCTGTGCACCGGAATGGCGATAGCTGTCACTTATGCTGTCGGCGTTTCGGCATCTGGCGTAGATGAGAGCTGGCTGTTCGAGCGTTACCGTCTCGGGGACACCGATACTATCCGGGCGGTTCTGGAGGCGATCCCTGAATCCAGCGATGTTGGTCAGTTCTTCCGGGGTGTATTCGAGATTGATGGTGATGCGGCGAGGTTCTACTATGATCGCGTGGTGGCGCTCTGGCCGGGCGGGCCCGCCGAACCCTGGACGCTCGAACGGCTCTGGCAGTATCACTACGCCCGAGGTGAACTGACCCAGGCTGAGCGCTTCTACAACTTCCTCGAACAGCGGCACCCCGACCATCCCAATCTCAACTGCCGCCCCGACTTTTCGGTCAGATCGAACCTGATCCAATTCGACACGGATCGAGGGCCCTCACCGGTGAAAGGAACAGCCTCATCGGTCGCAGGTTGGACCGTTCAGTTGGGCGCCTTCAGTCGGCCTGAAGGGGCCAGGGAGGTCTCCCGGAAGATGGAGCGATTCGGGAGGGTGGAGCTTCGGGCGAGGGTGATTGGGAGAAGGGAGCTGACAGTGGTAACCGTGGGACGGTTCAGCGGGCGTGAGGATGCCGCCAGGCTGGCCGAAGAGATCAGAACTTCCACAGGTATTCGGGGGTGGGTAGTCCCCCTTGAAGATTAACATCAGGTAGGGGCGCAAGGACTGCGCCCGAAAGTGGAATAATCAGGAGAGAGCGATGAAGCTTCTACGCAGGCTGGTAGAGATGTCGGGAGTGGCGGGTCGTGAAGAGCGGGTGCGCAGCTTCATAATCCAAGAGTTGAAGCCGCTGGTGGATGAGGTGCGCACAGATACGCTCGGGAATGTCATCGGCCTCAAGAAAGGGAGAGCTCGACCACCAAAAGAGGGGCGAAAGAAGATAATGCTGGCCGCCCATATGGATGAGATCGGGTTTGTGGTCAGCTACATCGACGACAACGGCTTCCTGCGCTTCCAGCCGGCAGGCGGATTCGATCCGCGAACCCTGATCAGCCAGCGGGTCACCGTTCTCGGCAGCCGTGACCTATCGGGGGTCATCGGCTCGAAACCGATTCACATCCTGACCGAAGAAGAGAAGAAGAAGCCGCTGCAGATAAAGGACTACTTCATCGACCTCGGTATGCCCAAGGATAAAGTAACCAAACTGGTCAAGGTGGGAGACCCGGTCTCGATGTATCGTAAGATGGAACAGATCGGCGATTGCCTGACCTGTAAAACCTTCGACGACCGGGTGGGTGTCTATTGTATGATCGAAGCTGTGAGGAAAGCTGAGCCCTCGCCCGCTGACCTTTACGTGGTTGCCACCACCCAGGAGGAGGTCGGTCTGCGGGGAGCTCTCGCATCATCCTCCGGCATCCAGCCAGATATCGGCATCGCCATCGATGTGACCCTGGCTAACGATGTCCCCGGCGCTGACGGGCAGAGTGAGTTCTCGAAGCTCGGCGAAGGAACCTCTCTGTGCATAATGAACGCCTCGGCCATCACCAACCCCAGGCTCCTGACCAGGTTCGAGGAGCTGGCAAACGAGAAGAAAATAAAATACCAGAAGGATATCCTTCCCCGCGGCGGCACGGATGCCGGGGCTATGCAGCGGGCTCCGGGCGGTTCGGCGGTCATCACCGTCTCGATCCCCACCCGATATGTCCATTCGACCGTCGAGATGGTGCATAAGGGCGACGTTCAGGCAACCATCGATCTCCTGGCTGCCTATATCTCAGACCCGGGAGATATGGATTACATCCTGTGAGCCTTTAGGGTTTGGAGGCTCAGAGCTGCGGACCGATTTCGTATTTCGAATTTCAAAGGATGGGGGCGGATAACTACTCAGCTTCGTTGTCCGGCGGTGGCTCCTCAGGAAGGTCTCCGAGCGGTTCGGGCTCAACCTCCGGCGTGGATGGTTCCTCACCATCGGCTTCTGTTTTATCTGCTGCAGGACTGGTGATCCGGCGGTCGTCGGACCTGTCCGGCAACTGACGGACTGTATCCTTACTCGGCACCCCAGCCGTTCTGGAGGTCGGCTGTTCCTCTTCGATCTCCTTACCGGGAGCCGGCTTCGGTTTGAACAGCCGATGAACGACGGTGGCTTCGGAGAAGAACCGGCTGACCGGCTCTGCCTCAGCCACTTCAGCGGCGGCAATCGCTTCGGCCGGCTGAACCTCCAGGACCCTGGGTTTCCTCTCCTTGAGCTTGATGGGGGGGCGGGTGATCAATCCGGACTTGATGGCCTTGGCGCTGACCCGCATATGCTGGACCCGGCCGTCAACCAAAACCCGGATTCGCTGTAGATTGATGTTGAAACGGCGTTTAGAAAGATTGTGCGCGTGGCTGACGCGGTGCCCCACGCGGGGTCCACGGCCTGTTATCTGGCATCTTCTGGACATAAACCGCTCTTTTATGAATGGTAGCTCGGACACTCCTGTCCGAGCATAACCGGACCGCTCTTTTATGAATGGTAGCTCGGACACTCCTGTCCGAGCTACCGGTTCAAATATAATAACTATATTTGAGGAATTCAACAGAAGCTGTGCCATTTGAGTTAACGATATGAAAGCGAAGATAGACATCGACCAGGACAAGATTGCCGAGTTTTGCCGCAGGTGGAAGATAACCGAGCTTGCGCTTTTCGGCTCGGTCCTGCGTGATGACTTCAGGGATGACAGCGACGTGGACCTGCTCGTTACCTTCCAACTCGATGCAGAATGGTCTCTGTTGGATCATATAGCTATGGAAGAGGAATTGTCAGTAATTCTGGGGCGAAAGATTGATCTGGTCAGCCGACGGGCTGTTGAGCGAAGTGGAAATTGGATCCGCCGTAAGGCAATATTGAGCACTACTGAGCCACTGTATGCCACGGGATGATGCCACGGTTCTGGATATTCTGATGGCTGCCTGTGAGGCTGTCGAATTCAAGGGCGATATCGATAAGCGCGCCTTCCTTAACGATCGAAAGACACAGGCGTCCATTCTGCACAGGCTGCTGATCATTGGTGAAGCCGCTAAAAGATTGTCTGAAGAATTCCGAATAACTCATTCAGACATTGAATGGAAAAGCATTGCTGGAATGCGAGACAAGCTTATTCACCATTACCACGATGTGGATTTTGAGGAGGTGTGGCGTGTTGTCGAAACGGATATTCCAGACCTGATCACAAGGATAGAGCCGCTTGCACCTCGCGAGGAGGAAGAATGATTATAGAAAGGGGTAATGTCCGTAGAAAGGAAAAATGTCCTGCAGTGACCTGATTGCGGGCAGCTGTCCACACCACGATGAATCAAAGGATAGTTACCTGAACTTCTGTTATGCGTGGCTGAAAAACGGAATACAATCACACCGGGAGGTGAGATGATCAACATAAACCCCGCGCAGAGGATGCGGGATTTCGACGATATTTCTGACGAGCTCGACTTTCTCTGGAGCAACTACTTCAAGACCCGCCGGCCGGTGCTGATGACGCTCGAGAAGGGATGGAAGCCATTGACCGACGTCTATGAAACCGACCAGGAGATTGTCATCGTGATGGACATCGCCGGCATCTCCCCGCAGGACGTAAAGGTTCAGCTGGATGGCTCTGTCCTGACCCTTCGCGGTATCCGTCGTGAATACAGCAGTGGCGTCAAGCGGCACTATCACAAGATGGAGATCGACTTCGGTCTGTTCGAGCGGCGCATCGAGCTGCCCGCACCTGTGGATCACGAGCGGATCAGCACCCGTTACTCGCAGGGATTCCTCGAGATCCGGCTTCCCAAGCGGGAGGTCAAAGGACCGGGGAAAATCATCATCGAAGTTAAGTGAGTGCTATGGTGAACGAAGCTGAAGGCAGGAGCGAAACCCCTCTGATCCCGCCGGTTCTTCCCCTCCTGCTGACCGACGACCTGATCATCTTTCCGGGGGTCCTAACCCCTGTCGTGGTCAATGATAAGGGACAGATCAATCTGGTGAACAGCGTTCTGGATGCCGAGAAGCGGGTGATGGCGGTGGCTCTGAAGAGACCGGGTGAAGCTGAAGACGAGCGGCTTGAAGAGCCCTGTGAGATCGGATGCGCCGTGGCTATAGTCAAGATGCTCCGCATCCCGGACGGCACTCTGCGGCTGCTGATGCAGGGGATGGCGAGGGTCAGGATCGACAAGGTAGAGCTTAACCCCGAGGGTCAGCGGCTTGCGCATATCACCCGGCTGCAGGCCGAACCGCGCACCGGGATACGCATCGAAGCCCTCATCCGCGCGCTGCGGGATGAGTTCAGCAAAGTGATCGATAAGGCGCAGTATCTCCCCGCGGAGACGAAGGTTGCGCTTTTAAATATAAATGAACCGGGCTCTCTGGCTGATTTCATCACCTCCAACCTCAACATCAAACCGGACGAGCGTCAGGAGATCCTCGCCACCGTTGAGATTGAGGAGAGGCTCACCAGGGTTTCCCAACTTGTCAGACACGAGCTGGATATACTCAAGCTGGGCAGCAAGATCCAGACCGAGGTCACCGGGGCTATTGAGAAGACCCAGCGCGAGTATTTCCTGCGCGAACAGCTCAAGGCTATCCGCAAGGAACTGGGCGAGGATGAGGAGGAGGGAACCGAGATCAGGGAACTGAAGGAGCGCCTCGCCAAGTTCGACGCTGCCGACCAGGTCAAAGAGACCGCCGAGAGGGAGATAGACCGTTTGGGACGGATGAACCCGGCCTCGGCCGAATACACCGTCTCCAGAACCTATCTCGATTGGCTGTTCGACCTGCCGTGGAGGGTATCGACGGAGGACCGCCTGAATATCAGTGAAGCGCGGCGCATTATGGACCGCGACCATTTCGGACTGGAGGACGTCAAGGAACGGATATTCGAATACTTGGCGGTAAAGAGCCTGAGGGACGACGGACGCGGCTCAATCCTCTGTTTCGTCGGGCCGCCGGGTGTCGGCAAGACCTCTATCGGCAAGTCGATCGCCGAGGCTATGGGGCGCAAGTTCGTGCGGATGTCGCTGGGCGGGCTGCGGGATGAGGCTGAGATACGCGGGCACAGACGAACCTACATCGGAGCACTGCCGGGACGGATAATTCAGAATCTTAAGAAGGCCGGCACCAACAACCCGGTTTTTATGCTGGATGAGATTGACAAGCTCGGGGCCGACTTCCGCGGTGACCCGGCTTCGGCGATGCTGGAGGTGCTGGACCCCGAGCAGAACTTCTCCTTCCAGGACAACTACCTCGAGGTTGAATTTGACCTGTCAAGGGTGATGTTCATCACCACCGCCAACTATCTGGAGACCATACCTCCACCGCTGAGAGACCGGATGGAGATCATAAAGCTGCCCGGTTACGTCACCCCGGAGAAGGTGCAGATCGCCCGTCGTTACCTGGTGCCGCGTCAGACAGAGGAGAACGGGCTGACACCGAAGCAGATAACGTTCACCGACAAGGCGCTCGAGCGGATCGTTGTATATTACACCCGCGAGGCCGGGGTCAGAACGCTCGAACGGACCATCGGCAAGGTCTGCCGCAAGGCGGCGGTGGCGGTTGTCTCCGGGACGAAGAGGCGGTTCAAGGTAAATGCCAGGAATCTGGAGGAATTCCTCGGTGCGCCCAGGGTGATGCCGGACCTTCTGGGTCGGCAGCCTCGTGTGGGGGTCGCCACCGGCCTGGCCTGGACGCCGGTCGGTGGGGTGATACTGATTATCGAGGCGATTGCGATGCCGGGTGAAGGGCGGCTCAAGATCACCGGCCAGCTCGGCGATGTGATGAAGGAATCGGCTGAGATAGCGCTGTCGTATCTGCGCAACCGTGCCACTGAGTTGAAGATCCCAAAGGAATACTTCAAACGGCACGACATTCACCTGCACATCCCGGAGGGCGCCACCCCCAAGGACGGGCCGTCGGCCGGTATCACTATCGCCGCTACGCTGGCCTCGCTGTTCACCGGCCGGCCGGTCCGGCACTACATCGCGATGACCGGCGAGATCACCCTGCAGGGGCAGGTGCTCCCCATCGGCGGGCTGCGTGAGAAGTCGGTGGCTGCGGTCAGGGGTCATATGAAGGAGGTCATCTGCCCCGTCGATAACCGCGCCGAGCTGGAGGAGATACCCGACATAGTCAAGGGCAAGATCGAGTATCGGTTCGTGGAGACCCTGGACGAGGTTCTGCGGGCAGTGCTGTTGCCGAGGCGCAAGACGGAAGTAAAACGGGCGGCAGCGTAAAAGTAAATGATAACTGATGGTGGGGCGGACATTCCCCAGCTTTCGCTGGGGCAGGCTCTGTCCGCCATTCTTGGGCACGGTAAACCGCCCTACGAAAGCTTACGAATCTTTACAATCAGTCAATAGAATTAAACAATACACTTCACAGGAGGCGTTGATGAAGCGTCTTGTCATTTCGTTATTTACTTTAATTCTGGTATTCGCTCTCGTCGGCAGCGCTGCTGCTGCTGATGTGGACTTCGAGGAGCAGCTGATGAGGCTGGCCAAGGAGAACGGCAAGGGCTACATAGGTCCCTTCTCCACCGCCTTCGGCGCCAATATGAACTCGGGGCTCTACCACTCGGCCAAGCCC
>MWJR01000109.1 GCA_002127415.1 Calditrichaeota bacterium AABM5.125.24 | reverse complement strand
GTCCCAGGTGTCTGTCCGGCATATAATAAGTGCTGGAGGAACTCCTCCAAGTGAATCCTTCGAACTTGGCTTACGTTCAGAACAGTCGGGAAATTCGCTGACATAAATGATTGAAAGTTCCTCGTGTAGATTCGGTATCGTTTAAGGGACAATGGTCGTATACGGTGTGCTTTGCTGCTGAAATACGCTTCAATCACTGATTCAATAGATGTGTCAGCAACAGATTTCTCAGGCTCGCCAAGATAGCGCGCCATCAGCTGCTGGTAGATCTGGCTTGCTCTCTTCTGTGCATCAGCCCTTCTTGGACTAACAGCCTCACGAATCCTCTTACCCCCCACAGGATCGAAATAATCGACGAAGTATATCCGCCTTCCACTTCGGTAAGTGCGGGTACGGATGTTCGGCATCTCGGGTTTTTTCAAATAAACCATAGCCCAACCCTTCCGATCAATTTATGGCACTTATTTGGCACTTTAGGAGACAATATAAAACCCACAAGCCTAAAAATCAAGAGCTTGTGGGTTAAAAGTGGAGACGCCGGGAATCGAACCCGGGTCCGGTGACGCGGTCCCCTGAACCTTCTACGAGTGTAGCCAGACTATTGCATCTCGGCAGAGGTCAGCGGTCCAGCACGCCGACATTCCGCCCAGCCGCTCTAAATTCGCACCGCACGCTCGAGTGACCAGGGCGAGCGATAAAGACTGCCTTACCTAAGCCCTGTCGCCACGGCAGCCGACAACGATAAGGGCTTGCCGCTTATATTCTAAGCGGCCAGTGCGTACGAATTATCGTTGGCACTTAATTTGTCACAGCGTTTTTAACGGGGTCACTGTAACCCCCGACCCGCCGGTTCAAGCACCTGCTTGTCCCCGTCGAGACCTTTCGTCCCCGAAAGGTGGCAATAATCTCTATCGCCACCTGCCATAATATACGTTATATTTAAGTGAATGGCAACCCATTTATCATTTTTACGAAGACCAGTCGGATGAAACCCGGGTATCCAGACGTTTCGGGATATCCGGGCCGCACTCTACTTTATAACTTTACCTGATCAGGACCACCTTGACGGACCGGGACTGCTCCCCTGAGGTCAGGCAGATCAGATGGATCCCGCTCGGTAGGCCGTCCGCATCCCACCAGGCGCGGTGCACACCGGCGTTGTATCGGCCGGAAGTGATTGTGTCCACCTCACGTCCCGACAGGTCGTAGGTCCTGAGCACCACCTCACCGGCCGACTCAAGCCCGAACTGCAGCCTGATCTGCCCGTTAAACGGATTGGGATAGACCGAATGCAGGCTAAACTCAACCGGAACCGGCGCCTCCTCCAGCCGCGCCACGCCCCAGCCGTCGGTCTCCCATCTGCCATCACCGACCAGCCATCTGAGCGGCAGTATCCCTCCCCCCCCTGCTATTGCAGGGGGGGATAAGGGGGGGTTCTGTTTCCATCTGATGTCACCCTTCAGCCATCTGAGGGGCAGTATCCCTCCCCCCCCTGCTATTGCAGGGGGGGAGTAAGGGGGGGTTCTGTTTCCATCCGACGCCAGGCACGCCTCCGTGGCATCCACAGCCTGACGGGGCAGATAGGAGACCGGGCTCCAGCCGTCGTCCAGCGCGAAACCCGCGTGGGTCAGTTGGAGTGATATCAGAACAAGCGCTGCCACAATTAGAAAAGGTAGGGCGCTTTTCATGATTATACCCCTGATTCCCCTGATTATTACCAGTGAGAAAAGTTAAAAGGGGCAGTTCACGGTGGGCCATTTTGCCAATATATATCGGTCAATGAGCTTTGTTAAGGAGTCAGTTAATCCTGATGGGGAACCAGCCTTCAAGGATTGTGGCGGATCTGTCGAAGGCGATCTTGTGTAAAACTATGAGCTTACAGCGCGGGAGTTGCCTGCCGGTAGAGCCTCCGAAATTGAGCCCTTGCAAGCCCGCTGGTAGAGGCAGGTGCATTCACCGATTGGCGGATCCGCATTTTCAAGTCCACCATCTGGCAGACCATCTATCTTATAACTAATTGTTATTTCGTTAGATGAAAATTAAAGTGCTGAAGGAACGGCGGGAGGAATCTGGTATAGGTTATATGCGGTAAAACAACCGGGCGTGGAGGATGATAGAGGCCGCCGATGTAATTTTCCGTTTACTATCGATGGTCACAACCGATTCCGACTATGTATTTTTTTGAAAATAGGCAAAAAAATCTTGGATTTGTGAATTTTGTTGTATATATTTGCGCCAATATATAGATATCCAGTATATTTAACCTTCGTTCAGTTCCGGCCTGGCGGGCTGATGTTGACGGATAACGGCAGGGGTTGGTCGGCGGAACGGAGAATCAGCAAGCCAATAGGAACACTGCAGCAATCAAATTAGGGCCGGGGTCTGTCCCCAGCTCAATCAGGAGATTAAACTCTTGGAGGATGCAAAATGAAAAAGGCTATCGGGCTTTTGCTCATCTGTTTGCTGGCCTTCGCGACAGTAGCCTCGGCGACACAGACCCGGGTTCTGACAATGGGTAACGTCGGTCACATCCTGAAGGATGATGCCAACGTCGGCTTATTGCCGCAGACCCTGCTCTTATACCCGGACCAGATGACAGCCGAGAAGAATGTCGGGGACTTCAACACCATTGGAGGTCACTGCGGAATAGGAAGTTCGGTCCTGGGGCTCTATTTCACCAACATCGACTGGGTCAATGCCTATGCACCGGCGGTTCCCGACCAGTGGGGTGGCACACATCCCGGCGCCGACCAGAAGATCGACCTCTTCTGGGCCAAGATGATGGGTGAAATCCCCTTCGGACTTAATTTCTTCCTCTTCGGCGACTCTTACAGCGCGGACTATCCGAACAACCAGACAGCCACATCCACTATGGGTTTCGGTGTGAACCTCGGCGTCACATTCGCAGAGAACCTCGAGCTGTCATTGGGGTTCGACACCTTCACCTGGACGGATGAGGATAGCGCAGGAAACAAGGTCACCGAGCCGAGCGGGAACATGGATATCGCCTTCTTCGGCCGTTACTGGATGGAGCAGTCTGAGGTCTATACCCTTGTTCCCTACGCTGGCTTTGCGATGATGAATATGGGATCAAAGGTGGGTGACGCCGAGTCAACATCAAAGACGATGTCCATTAACCTCGGTCTCGGCAACAATATCCACGCCAGTGACAATATCCTGGCCGTTACCGACATCGGTATCGATTATGCGCCGACCACTACTGAAGTCGGCGATACTGAGACCAAGGCAACCTACTCTTCCATCCCCTACTTCCGTCTGGGGTTGGAAGGCTATGTTTCCGAGAAGGTCGACGTTCGGATGGGAGCCGTCAAGGAGTGGTCGGGTAAGTCCACCGAAGATAACGACGGCAACACGAAAAAGTGGGGCTGGGCTGATACCGACTTCTACCTCGGCGCCGGTTTGCACTTCGGCAACCTCGACATCGACCTCAACGTCGATCAGGGCTTCATCACCCGCGGGCCTTACCTGCTCACCGGTTCGGTCGGCGACTGGGCCACTATGGCCTCGGTTCGTTATCGCTGGGGTGAATAAATCCGTTAGTCTTCCCCGTTAAACAGAAAAAGCCCCCGCCTGATGGCGGGGGCTTTTTTATGGTCGAGCTGCTGTCAAACGAGACGTTTGACGCCACGAAACCTCATGCTGCCAGATTACGGGCTTACACCATTGAAACCTGGCAGCAACGAGAAGAGACCCGGGTTGCGATCCCTGACTAAATCCGGGATCCCGGGGCACTCGTCGAGAATAATGGAAAGAAGTATCGTCATTACATCTATGGACTATGGCTTTGCAAATTTATCGTATAGGTTATATATTTACTGGATTATGAGGAGATATGTGAGTTGAAGCGGCTGTTTCTCGTTGACGGCTCGGCCCTGGTGTTTCGCAGCTTCCACGCCTTCAGCGGAACCCAACTGACCACCCGGGGACAGGACGTTGGGATGGTCTTCGGGTTTCTCCACGCGCTGCTGGCACTCTGCCGTCGCGAGCGTCCCGACCTGCTGGCGATGACTTTCGACACCGGGGCTCCCACCTTTCGGCACCGGATGTTCGAGGCCTATAAGGCCAATCGCCCTCCGATGGACGAGGATCTCAGGCAACAGTTGCCGCTGCTCTACGAAATGATTGAGCTGCTCAACATCCCTATGCTTGCCATCGAAGGCTGGGAGGCCGACGACGTGATGGGAACCCTGGCCAGACGGGGAGAGGCGGCCGGTCTGGAGGTATTCCTCGTCACGGGCGACAAGGACTTCTACCAGCTCGTCACCGATCGGGTCAAGGTCTATACCCTTCCCAGGAAGGGGGCTGACAGCCCTAAGCTCTACGATCCAGCCGGGGTCGAGACCAAGTTCGGCGTCCGGCCGGAGAAGGTGATCGAGGTGCTCGGTCTGATGGGGGATTCGTCAGACAACGTCCCCGGCGTGCCCAAGGTGGGCAGTAAGACGGCGGTGGAGCTGGTCAACCGGTTCGGGGGATTGGAGGAGGTCCTGGCGGCGGCGAATGAGATCAGGCAACCCAAGCTGAGGGAGAACCTGACCAATTTCGCCGACCAGGCGCGGCTCTCGAGGAAGCTGGTCATACTCGACACCGAGGCGCCGGTGGGTGTCAAACCAGCGGGGCTCACTTTCGGCCCGATGAACAATCCCAGGTCGCGACAGCGCCTGGCAGAGCTGGAGTTCTCTTCCATCCTGACCCAACTGGAACGGCTTGAGCCTCAGGCACCGGTCGAGGCGCCAAGCGAGGTGGAATACCACGCCATCACCGACCCGGAGGCGCTGACGGCTATGGTCTCGGAGCTGGAGCGATCCGACCTGATCTCTATGGATGTGGAGACCACCTCCCTCGATGCGATGCAGGCCGAGCTGGTAGGGATGTCGTTCTCGATCCGCGAGTATCAGGCGTGGTATGTGTCGGCCAACCATTTCAGCGGTGTTCCCGAGGATTGGGTGCAGCCGCCATCCCCGGACCTGAGACCGCAGACCTCCAGGGAACTCGCTTACATCCTCGAGCAACTGAGGCCGATTTACGCTAACCAGCAGCCCGCAAAGACCGGGCAGAATCTGAAGTATGACATCCTGGTTCTGTCCTGCTATGATGTTCCAGTGGCTGGGGTTGTGTTCGACACAATGATAGCCTCGCACCTGCTGGATCCCTCGGCCCGCCAGCACAACCTGGACCTGCTGGCTGAGATGCACCTCGACTACCGGAAGATACCGACCAGTCAACTGATCGGCACTGGAGCCAGGCAGATCTCTATGGCCGATGTGCCGCTGCCACAGATATCAGAATACGCCTGCGAGGACGCCGACATCGCCCTGCGGTTGACCAACTATTTTCGGCCCAGGGTAGCGGATGGCGGTTTCGAGCAGTTGCTGACCGAGCAGGAGCTGCCACTGATGCCGGTTCTGGTGGCGATGGAGAGGCGGGGCGTGGCGCTCGATACAGGGCTTCTGTCCGAGATGTCGGCCGGATTCCAGACCGAGATGGATGGGCTGGTGAGCCAGGTTCACGAGGCTGTTGGCTACGAGTTCAACCTTAATTCAACCCAGCAGCTGGCCGACGTTCTCTATGGCAAGCTGCAGCTCCCGTCTGGTCGAAAGACCAAGTTCGGCTTTTCGACCGACATCGGCGAGCTCGAGCGGCTGGCGCCGGTTCACGAGGTGCCGCGGATGCTGCTGCGCTACCGTCACCTGACCAAGCTGAAATCGACCTACATCGACGCCCTGCCGCAGATGACACACCCGATCACCGGTCGTGTGCATACCTCCTACACCCAGACCGTAGCGGCGACCGGTCGGCTCTCATCGACCGACCCGAACCTGCAGAACATACCGATCCGCACCGAGGACGGAGGTCGAATCAGGAAGGCCTTCATCGCCGGCGAGTCTGGGTGGCTGATGGTCTCGGCCGACTACTCGCAGATAGAGCTGCGGATAATGGCGCATCTGTCGGGTGACGAGCGGTTGATCAAAGCCTTCATACAGGGGTTGGATATCCACCGCTCGACGGCGGCCTGGATGAACGACATCCCTCCGGAGCTGGTGACCTCCGATATGCGTCGCCACGCCAAGGAGGTGAACTTCGGGGTCCTTTACGGGATGGGGGAATTCGGCCTGGCACAGCGCCTCCATATCTCACGCAAGCGGGCCAGGGAGTTTATCGAACAGTATTTCACGAACTTTCCGCGGGTTAGGGAGTATATCGAGGAGGTGCACGAGCGGGCGCGGGAACAGGGCTACGTCGAGACAATGATGGGTCGGAGGAGGCCTATCCCTGAGATAAACAGCCGCAACTATAATGTGCGCGAGAACGCCCGGCGGATAGCCATCAACACCCCGATCCAGGGTTCGGCGGCCGACCTGATGAAGCGGGCTATGATAGGAGTTCAGCGAATGCTGGAGGAGGAGCGCTTCGAGGCGCGGATGTTGATGCAGGTTCACGACGAGCTGGTCTTCGAAGCGCCGCCGGATGAGATGGAGCGTTTGGCTGAACGTCTAAAGGAGGTGATGTCCGGCGCGATGGAGCTTCGTGTTCCGCTTGAGGTCGATGTATCCTGGGGGGAGAGCTGGCTGGAGGCGCACGACTGAATCCCATATCCCCCCTTCTATTGAAGGGGGGAAAAGAAGGGGGGTTGCGTCATTCCGGCGAGACAGGCTGTCCGGGGATGTTATATGACGTTCTCGCGCACTATTCCTGCGGAAGCTGGAATCCAGCAACTCACGTAATAACAACGACTTTCCTGGATTCCAACTTTCGTTGGAATGATGAAGCGTAGTAATGCTGGTTTGATGAATAGGAGTAATGGATTCCCGCTTTCGCGGGAATGACACTCACATCTGGATTCCGGGTCAAGTCCGGAATGACGAGGATGGTGTGCGGTGGGACAGGCATTCCTGCCTGTCTATTACAAGGCGACAGACAAGAATGTCCGTCCTACTGCAACCCCCCCTTACTCCCCCCCTTCAGTAGAAGAGGGGGTAAGGAATGATATGGAAATTGGCCTAAATAGAGTAGCCAAAGCCATCATCCGCCGTGCCTTACGGGAGGACCTCGGCAAGCGCGGCGACATTACGACCCGCGCCACCATCCCGACCGAGCGGGTGGGTGAGGCCACCATCACCGCCCGCAGCGAGGGGATCGTCGCCGGGCAGCGGATCGCCGAGGGGGTATTCAGGGCGCTGGACAGAAATATCGATTATAAAACAGTTGTCCCCGATGGTGACCGGGTTAAGGAAGACGACGAGACAACACGAATAAAAGGTAAATTGTGGGCAATCCTGGCCGGGGAGCGAACCGCGCTGAACTTCCTGGGGCGCTGCGGGGGGATTGCCACCCTGACCGACCGGTTCGTTCGCGCGGTCGAGGGCACCGGCGTCAGGATAAGCGAGACCCGCAAGACCGCCCCCGGACTGCGCTACCTCGATAAAGCCGCCGTGCGAGCAGGGGGAGGTGTCAATCATCGTTACGCCCTGTATGACGCCTTCCTGATCAAGGAGAATCACATCGCCGGGGTGGGAGGTATCAGGGAGGCCATCGAAGCCTGCCGCCGGTTTGCCGATAAGCACGGGCGGTTTCGGGTTATGGTCGAGGCGCGGAACCCGGATGAATTTCGGGAGGCAGTTGCCGCACGTCCCGACCGCATCCTGCTCGACAATATGACCCCGGATCAAGTTCGCGCCTGCGTCGATGAATGCAACTCTATATCTGGTAGCGCGGACATTCCTGTCCGCGTTGTTGCAAGCAGTATGAAACCCGGCCAGCAAGCTGTCCGGGCCACCCATAGGCCGGAACTCGAAACCACCGGCGGAATCACCCTCGAAAATGTGAGGGAATATGCGCTGACAGGGGTCGATTTTATCTCCCTCGGCGCCCTGACCCACTCCGTGAAGACGCTTGACTTATCATTGCTGGTTGTAACTTAGGCACTCAGGCACTATTTTCTGATATATCTTGAGGTGAATATCGATGGCTGTCAAAGACACCTCCCCCATCCGACGGCTCTGCCGTTCGAACGAAGACAGAATTCTGGCCGGTGTATGCGGCGGGTTGGGTGAGTATTTCGGGATCAACACGGTTCTCATACGTCTGATCTGGGTGATTGTAACCCTGGCTGGCGGCAGCGGGATACTGTTTTACATTCTTGCCTGGATATTCATTCCCCGAAAGCCGTGGTCTGTTCAGTGAAGAGTAGAGGGGAGGGCCGACATTCTTGTCGGCCGACGCGAACGTCAGTTCGCGTTCATTATTATTTAAGCTTTCCGCCTTCGACGGAACGACGACTGAAGTCGTCGCTCCCCTAAACTCGGGAGAGACGGTCCCTGCTTTTCCCTGCCTACACAGGAACAGGCGCAGGGGCAGGCTTTCGCTGGAATGATGAGGAAGATCCTTCACTTCGTTCGTAGTGACAGCGGCTACTTAACGAGGTAGTGATAATGAGCCAGGAAGAAAAGGCTGAAGCGAGCGCCGGACGTCCGATAAAGCGACTCAAACGTTCACGCCGCGACCGGGTCATCGCCGGGGTGTGCGGAGGGGTGGCTGATTATATCGGGATCGATCCGATCATCGTGAGGGTATTGTGGCTGGCGGCGATGTTCTGGGGGGGAAGCGGCTTGCTGGCCTACATCATAGCGATGGTGATTATTCCCCCCGCTCGTGAGGGTGAGACCGAGCCATCCTCGGGCGCCGGTGGAAGGCTGGCTCTTGGGGTGCTGCTGGTGCTCATCGGGCTGTTTTTCATCTTAATGAGGCATTATCCGGTTATGTTCTTGTGGCGGCCGGAGCCGCGTCTATGGCTGCCCATCGGTCTGGTCCTGACCGGATTGGTGATACTGATAGTCAGCCGTCGGCAGAATGTCCCCGGCATGGGCGAACATTCTCCAGCTGACTATAAAGGTGGCCGGGTGGACCAGCAGGAACAGCCTCCGGAAAGTGATGCCACCGCGTTTGACCGACCTCAGGGCGAAAGGTTGTGGCGCAGCAGCCGGGAGCGGGTTATCCTCGGCATTTGCGGCGGGATAGGGGTGCGCTACCGGGTCGATCCGGTTCTGGTGCGGCTCATCTGGATCTTCGTCACCCTGGTGACTCACGGCGCGGGGGTGATAATATATCTGCTGCTCTATTTCCTGATTCCTCTCGAACCGGTGCGAGCGGTGAAAACCGGTGGCGATACGGGCCGTGCCTGAACGGTCGCGACGATCGGGATCTAT
>MWJR01000045.1 GCA_002127415.1 Calditrichaeota bacterium AABM5.125.24 | reverse complement strand
CTATTGAAGGGGGGGGTAGGGGGGGGTTGTCCTCATTCCTCCCCCCGCTCTGCGGGGGGGGAGGAAGGGGGGGGTAGTCCGCAATCTGCCTGAGAAATTCAATTGCCCCGATCACCACACCAGCCGGCGCACCCTCTATCCCGCTCGACCGATGCCCGGCCGCCCCCGGCGCCAGGAAGACCGCATCGTATCCCTTCCTCATCTGTGAGATACCCTCTGCAGGATTGATCGACTCACCACACCTGAATTGCACACCTATATGTTCTAACCGGCTCAGTTCGCGGTCGAGGACATCACGCGGCAACCGGTAAGACGGTATTCCGTATCTGAGCAGACCTCCCGGCAGCGGGGCTCTCTCACGCACCTCAACCCGGTGCCCCAACCGCACCAACAACCAGGCTGCAGCCAGTCCCGCCGGGCCGGAGCCGAGGATACAAACCCCGGCTCCGTTGGGTTTTATTGTAGGGGCACACGGCCGTGTGCCCGTGTGCTCCATTTTGTGAACTAAATCCCCCAGGTAGCGTTCAACGGCGCGGATGCTGACCGATTCGTCGAGCTCACCTCGGTTGCAGGCGGTCTCGCAGGGGTGGTAGCAGACCCTCCCGCATACGGCCGGCAGAGGCTGCTCGGCAATTAGAAGCCTGACCGCCTCATCCCACCGCTTCTCACTCGCGGCGACCAGCCATCCTTCGATATCATTCCCGACCGGACATCCTTCGCGACAGGGAGGCAGCCGCTTGACATAACGCGGAGTGACGTTCCGCCACCCACCAGTCTTGAACACATCCGCCCGTTCCCAGGAGATAGCCACAGGCGGGATCTGATGCACACGTAGCTTTGCCGGGGGAGGACCCCCCTTGCGGATGAACACACGAGCGGCAGGTGGGATTGTATGGAAGTTAATTCTGTCTTTCAATCAGTCTTTCAATTGTGTGGCCCGGGATCCCGGATTTAATCCTGGATGCAACCCGGGTTTTATAAAGGTGGCGGACAAGAATGTCCACCCTCCCCATATCTTTGTCACTTTGTCACTCAGGCACTTAGGCACTCAGGCAATCATAATGGAGATTCTTCACTTCGTTCAGAATGACACTGTAATTATCAGAATGAAACCGGAATTAATATTTCCCCTTTTTCAACAAATTCCCCGATATCACCAGCCTCTGTATCTCGTTTGTCCCCTCGAAGATGCGGGTGATGCGGGCGTCGCGATAGAAGCGCTCGAGGGGAAAGTCGGCCATATAGCCCATCCCGCCGTGGATCTGAACCGCGTCGTCCACCGCCTTGCATAGGGTTTCAGAGGCCACCAGTTTGCATATGGTGGATTCACGTGTGAACGGCAGCCCCTGGTCGCACATCCAGGCCGTGCGGTAGAGGATCGACTCGACGCTGTAGATGGCTGCCGCCATATCAGCCAGCATCCACTTGATAGCCTGCTGCTCACCGATGGGCTTGCCGAACTGCACCCGCTCCTTTGAGTGCTTGATAGACAGGTCGAGCGCCTCCTTCGCCTGCCCCAGGCATATTGCCGCCACCGACAGCCGCCCCACGTCGAGGGTCTGCATCGCCACGATGAAGCCCCGGTCGCGCTCCCCTAACAGGTTCTCCTTCGGAACCTTGACATCCTCGAAGAACAGGTCGGTGGTATGCGAGCCCCGGATGCCCAACTTACGCTCGGGCTTGCCGGTCGAGAATCCCGGCATACCCTTCTCGACGACGAATGCCGAAATCCCTCTGGTGCCGGCGCCGGGCGTGGTCAGTGCGAAGACCGAGTAGATGTCAGCCAGTCCGCCGTTGGTGATGAAGGTCTTCTGACCGTTCAGGATGAAGTGGTCGCCCTTGTCCTCAGCGACGGTCCTGATGGCTGCGATGTCGGATCCCGCCTCCGGCTCGGTAAGACCGAAGGCACCGATCAGCTCGCCTCGCGCCATCGGCTTCAGGTAGCGCTCCTTCTGTTCGGGGCTGCCGGCCAGGTGTATCGCCATAGCTCCGATAGACTCGTGACCCCCGATGACCACAGCCGTTGACATACAGCCCCGCGCCAGCTCCTCCATCAGGATGCAGTAGCCGACCTCACCCATCCCACTTCCGTCATACTCCTCGGGGAAGACTAACCCCATCATCCCCAATTCGATGGCCTTATCGAGCACCTCACGCGGAACATCCGCCTCCTCATCCACCCTGGCGGCAATCGGCCTCAGCTCTTCATTGGCGAAGCGTCGCGCCAGGTCGCGCAGCATCTCGTGCTCTTCAGAGAATGTAAAGTCCATGATAACTCCTCTATATACCCCCCCTGCTATTGCAGGGGGGGACAAGGGGGGGGTATTTCTTCCCAACTCCTCTATATACCCCCCCTGCTATTGCAGGGGGGGACAAAGGGGGGGTATTTCTTCCCAACTCCTCTATATACCCCCCTGCTGAGCAGGGGGGGCAATCAGCTTTCCCTCATCTTCCATCCCGCCTCCAACGCATTCAGATTCACATCCAGATACGCTGACGGGCTCTGCTCCTCCAAGGCTTGCCTGAGGGCCTCACGGGGGATAATCCCGGTCAGAGCGACAGCCGCCGAAACCATAACCACATTGGCAATCCCCCTCCTCCCCAACTCGGTTGCCGCCGCCGTAGCCCCGACCGAAACCTGCCCGATGCCCTCGATCTGCTTCGGCTTCACCAGGTCTGCGTCGTAAATGACCGTCCCGCCGGATTCTACCGACGGGACAAACTTATCGTAACCCGCCTGGGACATTGCCATCAGGAGGTCGGGACGCCGCACTTTGGGGTATGGGATCTGCTCGGACGACAGCACCACCCCGGCGTGACAGGCCGACCCCCGCGCCTCGGCCCCGTAGGATGCCGACTGCGCCGCCTCCATCCCGGCCCGCATACCGGCCCGGCCGAGCAGCTCCCCGGCGAAGAGGACCCCCTGACCGCCGAAGCCGCAGATGAGGATTTCCCATTGCGGATTGCGGATTGCGGATTGCGGAATAGACAGAAGCGCAGGACCCATCACACCTCTTCCTTCGTCATTAACCACTGACCACCAACGATAATTAATTCATCCTTCATCCTTCATCCTTCGCCGGGGCAGGCTCTGTCCGCCATCAAATTCTTCATCTTGATATCAACTCTCCGGTTGGAACCTTACCCTCCCTCTCAGATTCAGACAGCTTGTCCCATCGCTTTCTGTCGATATACAGCCCCCTCATCCGGCGGTGGAAATCCCCCAGGGTCGGGATTTCATTCAGCTTGCCGTAGTGGGTCGGACAGGGGCTGACCGCTTCAACAAAGCTGAAGCCGTCAAACTTGAGCGCCCGTGTCAGCGAACGGATGAGCTGCCATATCTGGAACACGGTATGCCGCGCGACATAACCCCCTCCGGCCCCATCGACCAACCGGCAGAGGTCAAACGGTGGCTCCTCTGCTCCCCAAGGGCTGGTCTGGGTGCAATCGCCGATGGGAGTGGTCGGTGCAACCTGACCACCGGTCATCCCATAGACGTGGTTGTTGGCGCAGACCACCGTCAGCGGAAGGTTACGCCGGGCGGCGTGTATCAGGTGATTGCCGCCGATGGCCGCCAGGTCGCCGTCGCCGGATATGACCACCACCTTCAGCTCAGGATTGGCCAGCAGGGCCCCTGTCCCGAACGCAATCGGCCGCCCATGGGTGGTGTGCAGGGTATCGGCGGCGAAGTGCGGCGATGGAATCCAGGCTGCGCAGCCGATACCGGACACAAACAGTATCCGGTCCCAGTCGAGCCCCGCCTCGTTCACCGCCCTGACCATCGCTCCCAGCAGTATCCCGTGACCACAGCCGGCGCAGAACGGGGTTGGGAAGACTTCCAGGCGGAGGTTGGGGTAAAGTTCTCGGCTCATTTCGCGGTTCAATTTGCGGCTGTGTCGTAGCGTCGCTCCAGCGAAAGCTGGGGCCCGGTAAAACCACCAACAGATATGGACTCCGGCTTTCGCCGGAATGACGATTTATATCGCTCTCCCATACTATGATTGCCTGTCATAATAGATTTATTGTTGTGTCACGTGCCCTCACGTGACACAACATCTATTTCCCTGATCCCCTGCCAGATCGTCTCCGGTCGCATCCCCTCGCCATCGACCTGCGGCAAAGCCACTACCGGTCGATGCAGAACTCTCTCGACCTCACGTGTCATCTGCCCCCAGTTCATCTCAGGCACTACAATATCCTTCGCACCGGCAGCTGCCTCGATCAGCGCTCGCTCCGGGAACGGCCACACCGTCACCGGCCTGAACAGACCCGCTCTCACACCCCGACGGCGCAGTTCCATAACCACGTCAAGGGCTGCACGCGCCGAAAAACCGTATGCCACGAACAGCAGCTCGGCGTCTTCGGTATTATAGGTCTCCCAGCGGGTTATCTTATCCGCAGCCCGGCGGATCTTCCCCACCAGCCGCTCGACCAGACGACGGTGAACCTCCGAATCCTGCGTCTTCCGGAGTCCCCGCGCGTCGTGGGTTGAACCGGTGACAAGAAGTCTCTCCCCCTGCCCGAAGGCCGGCATAGGCGGCACGCCGTCTGCGTCGTCGGTATCAAACGGCGGTGCACCCGGCCGAGCGGGACGATGCCAGCGCTCGACCGTCTCAGGAACGGTCAGCTTCTCGCGCAGATGTCCGACCGACTCGTCAGCCATAACGAAGGCCGGCACCCGGTATGCCTCCGACAGGTTGAAGGCGAGGATGGTATGGTCGAATATCTCCTGCACCGACCAGGGTGCCAGGGCGATGATCTCGTAGTCGCTGTGGCTTCCGAACTGCACCTGGAAGACGTCCCCCGAGCCCGGCCGGGTGGCCTGACCGGTCGAAGGACCGGCTCGCTGGATATCAACCACCACCAGCGGGGTCTCGGTCATCGCAGCGTATCCGATCCCCTCCAGCATCAGGCTGAGACCCGGGCCGGATGTGGCGGTCATAGCGCGCGCCCCGGCCCAGGCCGCGCCAATCATGGCGCTGATGGACCCTATCTCATCCTCCATCTGGATGAAGGTGCCACCGAATTCCTTCATCCGGTGAACTACACGCACCATCAGCTCGCTGGCCGGGGTTATCGGGTATCCGGCGAAGAAGTTGCAACCGGCGGCTACGGCGCCGTCGGCTGAAGCCTCATCACCCAACAGGAAATACTCGCCCGGTGGGATGGGGGACGGGACCCGTTCAATCGTCGGTTTCATCACTTCGTTCCTTTCCCCCCCTGCAATAGCAGGGGGGGATAAAGGGGGGGTCATCCTTCAACATCTTCTTCCACTGTAATCGCCAGGTCAGGACAGAGCAGCTCGCACAGCTTACAGCCGGTGCAGCCGTCAGGATTGATCTCCACCAGCTGGAAACCCCTTGGACCTATCTCACTCGCACGGGTGAATATCCCCTTCACAGGACAGATGTCGAGACAGAAATAACACCCTTTGCACCAGTCCTGACGGAGTTCAATCTTCCAGCGGGTGGATTTTCCCCCCGCTTTCGGCCTGACTATATCTACCTCATTCATAATCAAAAGTCACAAGTCGCAAGTAACAGGTCGCAAGTCGTTTTTTACACTTGTTCACTTGCCAACTTGCTCACTTTAAGGCACAATTACCGAGCGTATGGTCTTGGGGTCACCCTTGCGCAGCAGCTCGAAGGCGTCGTTGATGTCATCCAGCGCGAACCTTCCGGTCACCAGCTCCTTGATCTTAATCTTGCCGATACGTGCCATCTCGATGATGCGGGGGTAATCAACCGGACGACAGCCCAGCGACCCGATAATGGCCTGTTCAAAGAACATCAACTTCGCAGCCGGGATCTCTACGCCGAGATGGGTATAACCCACCACCACGCACAGCCCCCCCTTGCGGATGGTGGAATATGCGGCCTGGATGGTCTCCGGCTTTCCGATGACCTCGAAGGCGATGTCCACCCCGTCACCGATCATCTTCTTGATGGCTTTGTCAACCCGCTCCACCTCAGCCGTATTGATGGTCATCTGTGCACCGAACTGCCTGGCTAATTCGAGCTTCTCCGGCATAACATCCAGTGCAATCACCGAAGCCCCGACCGCGGCGGCTACCTGGACGCAGTTGATGCCGACCCCGCCACAGCCGAAGACCGCCACCCAGTCACCCGGTTTGACTTTTGCCCGGTTGACAACCGCATGGAACGGCGTAGAAACGGCGTCGGCGATGATGGAACCCTCGACCAGCGGCACCCCGTCAGGCATCACCAGGGCATCCTTGGCCGGCGCCAGGACAAATTCGGCGTAGGAACCGTCCACGTGATTACCGAACATCTGCATATTATCGCAGATGTTCTCCCGACCCTCGCGGCACTGACGGCAGACACCGCACGACAGCACCGCCGGCAGCAGCACCTTATCGCCGACCGTCCACTTATCGACACCTTCGCCGAGCTCGGCGACCGTTCCCGATGCCTCGTGACCGAGTATCATCGGCGGCTTCTTGAAGGTCGGCACGCCGTGGTCGATGTAGTGCATATCGGTGTGGCAGACTCCGCAGGCCGCCACCTTGACCAGGATCTCACCTGCTCCCGGCTTCGGCGTGGGAACCTCCTCGACCTTCAGCGGCTGGTTAGGCCCGTGAAATACAGCAGCCTTCATTATACTCCTCCTGTATGTCGTTCAAACTCTTTTTTATGTCGCGTAGGATGGGTGAAGCGAAACGAAACCCATCATTTCACATATCCCTAAAGTGGGTTTCGCCACGCTTCACCTACACTGCTTCCGTCAAATATTTTCCGACCCAAGAAAAGCATATAAATACCATCTACCTTACCCGCTGCACACCCTGTTTCTGCCGAGCCTTTTCGCTTCATACAGGGCATTGTCGGCCTTCTTCACCAGATTGTCGCCCAGGCTGTCGCCGGTTTGTCCGGTGGATACCCCCAGGCTGATCTCTATGTGCAGGTTAATGCCCTTGTATGACATCCTGGCACTCTCAATCGACATTCGCAACTTTTCCGCCAGATTCAGGGCGTCCTTCAGACATGTATTTGGCAGTAGAACCACGAATTCCTCCCCCCCATACCTGGCTATGATATCAGTTTTGCGAATCGTTCTATCAAGAATTTTCGCAATATTCTTTAGCACGTAATCACCCACCTGGTGACCGAAGGTATCGTTGACAAGCTTGAAGTGATCGAGATCGGCAATGATGCAGCTCAATGGCTGTCCGAACCGTTCGCTCAAGCGGGAATACTCCTCAAGTTTCTGGTCGAAAAAGCGTCGATTGAATATCCTGGTCAATTTGTCCTGAATCGATATCATTCTCAGCAGCTCATTCTTCTTCCTTAATCTACGATGCGCTTTTTTCAGCGATTCCTCTACCTTCTTCCGACGCTCGATCTCTTCCTTCAGTTGTTCATTTGTCCGCTTAAATTCTCCGGTCTGCTGCAACAGCGAATCACGATGATGCTTCATCCTCAGGATGTTTTCCAGCCTGGCTATAAGATCCTCCTTTGACACAGGCTTGTTCAGCAGGTCGGCGGCGCCCAGGTCTAAAGCCTGACGTTTCAATTCCTTGTCGCCGAGACCGGTCAACATAATAACCTCAAAATCACGCTTCGATTCTCCGCCCTTCCATTCAGCTAATAACTCCAACCCGGCTTTCCCCGGCAGCTTGACATCCAGGACAACGGCGTCGAACTGCTGCTCTTCAACAAGCCTCTGTGCTTCAACCGACGTGCTGACAAAAGCCATATCCCACTCGGCGGCTTTGCCGTGGAGCATTCTGCGAATCCCGGCCAGGACCTGAGGTTCGTCATCCAAAAAGAGAATGTTTCTTTTCATAACCGCTGCCAGCACTAACTTATTTCTTCAGGCGAGAAATAAACGCTGATAAAATAGTGATGGTTAGAAGAGTTCCGAGCCCATCTCCTCACTATCATCTCCCCCTTTTGCTCGCGTATAAACCACCATAAACAGCTCCGGCGAACCCTCAAAACAGACGGTGCAACCGTCTGAACTATCCGGGCGAAACGGCTCAATCCTCACCTCGAAACCCAGTTCCCGATACAGTTCGACGACTTCGGACAGCCGAGGATCCTGACCTATGTAACGCGCTTCCCATCCATCCAGCTCGGGTGCAGACGGTGGGGAGGGGAATTCACCCTCCAATATCACCCTTCGTTTGAAGTCGGCGGTCGAGGGCGACCATCCCGGCCGGCTTAAAATCCTGCGACCTGAAGAACTCGATCAGTTCGGGGTCGTCCCTGGAGACCAGAGTTGTCATCAGCTCGATGCCCGCCTTGGCGGCCAGAGCGCAGTAGTCGTCGAGCAGGATGCGGCCTATCCCGAGCCGCTGGTATTCGGGGTCGATGCCGATGGTGTCAATCGAAGCCACCGGGTCGGGGATGCCGTATTCGCCGGTGTTGGCCTCGCCCATAATGTAGCCGATCACCCGGTCCTCGAACTCGGCTGCCAGTGAGATAAGCAGCTGGGCATCCTCACCGAAGATGCGGCTGAACTTCCGGTCGAAATACCGGTTGCGGGGATAGCCGGTAGCAAGGCTGTCGATCCTGACCACCGCCTCCAGGTCCACCCGGCGCAGATTGCGGATGGTCAGCTTTGACATATCCAACTGTGGGGATGACATTTCACTCCTCATTATCTAAACTTTGCGTCTTTGCGCCTTTGCGTGAGAAAACCTTAAAACAGATCATCGAGTTCGCTGCCTCCGGGCATCTCCCCGAAGGCCTGCAGATGGAACTGGATCAGCTCGCTCTCCCGCTTGGTGAACATCGGGTCTAACTCCCAGCGGCAAAAGGCGGCCTCGAAGCCGTCATCCAATAGACCGCTCAGAGCTGATTTTATATCCTCCGCGCCCATAATCTTCACGGTTTTACGCGACTGATCCGCCAGAACCAGAACCCCTTCGGCGGCGGGAACCTCTTCAGCCAGCTCAGGCTCGAAGGGACGCCAGGGATCGGGCGGCAGCAACGGCTGTTCCAGCAAGGCTCTCAGGTGACAGCTCAGGCATCTGGCCGCCTCCTCTAAAGCCTGGTCACGGGTCAGAGTTGCTTCGTAGACATCCATCGTTGCGACCCGCTCTTCCGCGGGCACCTTGTCAGGTTGTGCTCTGGCGCGATGATGGAACTCCGGATCCCGTCCGAGCCGACCCCGCCCCTCTTCTTCAATTCCTCCTCCACTATGCTGGGGGGGAGTAAGGGGGGGGTGTTAAGTTCATGGCACGGTCATTTCAGAGGTGAA
>MWJR01000118.1 GCA_002127415.1 Calditrichaeota bacterium AABM5.125.24 | reverse complement strand
CTAGTGTTATGTCACAGCAATAATGACGGGTAAAGACGTTTCAATTTGATCCTTGCATCAGCAGTTGAAAACTGCCAATCAACCTTGGCGCCGACCCTATTGCGCTGCGACTCCCATTGACAGACCTCACGATCAAGAGCCTCTGCATCGGGTATGCGGCGATTGAGGCACTGCCCCATCAAGACGCGCAATTCAATCTCGGCGATGTTAAGCCAACTCCCATGCTTTGGCGTAGGGTGGATCTCCAAACGCTCATATAGACTTCTTGCCTCCTCCGGGGGAAATGCCTCATAGAGAGAAGCCCCGGTGTGTGTATTCAGATTGTCCATCACCAAGATGACTTTACGGGCGCGTGGATAATGATCACGCAACAGAATTCTGATCTGGTGCGCCCAGTCAATCTTCGTGCGACGGGCAGTTACTGAAACGTGACGCCAGCCCCCAAAGGGCTCATAGAACATGAATAAATTGCAGACCCCATTGCGTTCATATTCATAGTCGTAACATTCCGGTCTGCCAGGCTTTGCGCCGAGTCCTCGCCGTATCTCCCTGGTTAGCTGTTTTGAGGTCTCATCCATGCAGATCAGCGGGACATCTGGATCATAGGGGCGCTTGTAAAGCGTCAGGACATCTTCCATCGCGCAGACGAACGCCGCGTTGGCTTGTGGTGGGATACACCACTGCCGCTTCAGCCAAGGCTTAATTTCGTTTTTTTTAGCGTCCGGCGGACCGTTTCGCGGGAAATGCGGTCTACGAATCCGAGTTCGACGAAGGAGTCAGCCAGTAACCGCAACGTCCAACGGGATCGTCCTTCCGGCGCTTGGCTACAGGCCAGGGCAATCAGATGGGCTTCCAGATCGCCGTCTATCTTGCGGCGGGGAGCTTTCAGGTGGTATTCCCGCCGTGACAGCGCGGCTTCAAGACCTTCTTCAACCAATTGCCTGCGAAGGCGCTGAACGGTCAGGATGGTAACATCGAAGGCTTCGCTGATTCTTTCATCCGACCAAGCGGGACCGTCGTCAGACTGATCGGCCTTTAGCAAGATACGGGCGCGTGTGAACATGTGAGCCGGACCGCGTCCCGAAGATGCCAGTTTGAGCAGTTGTTCGCGCTCTTCTGCAGATAGGCGGACAATGTACTTTTTCATGTCGTTCCCCAAGACTTTGATGAGAGTAACCGAAGTCCTGAGGAAAGATACTAAAGAAAACAAACAGAATGCAACATCTCGTCATATCATTATTGCCGTGACATGACACTAGGTAGTAAACCTTCTTCCTGCCCGACGTATCCTCCTTAATTTCAGGCACTTTAGGAATTCGCGGCTTTTCCATAACGTAGACCTTTTAATTTGGATTATCAAAATATCTGGCAAAATATTGGCAAAACCAGTCATAATAAAAACCCATAATCCGTAAAATCAAGGACTTATGGGTCATTTGCTGGGAGACAGGGATTCGAACCCCGATTCCATGGTCCAGAGCCATGTGTCCTGCCGTTAGACGATCTCCCAGTGAGACACAAATTTAAGCCAAATTCATACCCGATGCAAATTATCTTTAAATAGTTTCTATTTGACCGGTTAAATTGCAGGCATATCTTAAGTAATCGCCTCCCTGATGACCCGCCGGACAATCTCGGCGGTTTTTTCCCAGGAAAACAGCCTGGCTCGCGCCAGTCCCCGGCGGATAAGCTCTTCACGAAGGTCTCCCTCATCGACCAGTCGCTGGATGCCCGCGGTTATCGAATCGATCTGGCAGGGATCAACGATCCAGGCTGCGTCCCCGACCACCTCGGGCAGCGACGTAATCGCCGAGGAGAGAACCGGCGTCCCGCAGGCCATCGCTTCCAGGGCCGGTAGCCCGAAGCCCTCGGACAACGATGGGAACAACAACGCCAGGGCGCCGCGATAATGGGCCTGCAACTCCTTGTCTGAGAGCGTCCCGGTGACGTGAACCTTCCCCTGGAGGCCGAGTTCGCTAACCCATCTCAGGGTAGCAGGTTCCTGCGGTGCACAAAGCACAAGTCCGACGTCACCGCTTCGTCCGGAACGTGCATAGGCTTCGAGCAGACGCCTGAGGTTCTTGTGCGGCTTGGCGTTCCCGACGAACAGAAGATAGGGCTTGTCGCGTGTGTGCCTGGAACCTTCCAGCTCAAAGCCTGACAATACGCCGTTGCCGACCACAACCACCCGGTCTTCCGGAACGTCTGCCCATTCCATAATCCGCCGCCTGGAATAGTCCGAAACCGTCAGCACCCTGAAGGCTCGCCCCGCCGCAGGTCGGACGATCCAACGGTAATAGAGCCTCTTGATCGCGCTGCATTCCTCCGGGATGTCCAGATGGATCAGGTCGTGAATGGTGAAGATGAAGGGGACACTGCTGCGCAGAGGTGGGTTGAATCCAGGGCTAAAATACACCTGTGGCCGCAGCCGGGATATGATGTGGCTGAGCCAGAAGGGATCTCGCAGGCTCAGTTTGGCAGGTCCCGGAGGCAGAGGCTCGAAGTCGGGCAGACGATTTAAAACCTCTGCGGCAAACCGCCCGATACCGTGGGGAGCAATCCAGCGGGTATCCACTAGGATTCGCATCGGACAGCCTTCTGCTTCCTCCATTTTCAGGCTCCTGCCGTTCTCAGGCAGTTGTCGATTGGAAACGGCTTCACGAACAGAAGCCGCTTCACAAGCCACGGATCAATCGGGTGTTCCGAGCGGCTTAACCTTCGAATATACCTCTTTAGCAAACCAGAACCTTCACAAACACCAATAATATAATGAATACGAAGTAAAAAAGACCCGCACCGAAGTGCGGGTCTTTCGATCTGCCGAATAAACCGTAAGAAAACGGGTCGGGTTACTCGCCGCGTCCTCTGAGCTGCAACTGAACGCGGACTGCCTGGTCGGCGATCACCTCGACGCGGTCACGAGCCCTGCCGATTCCACGTGCCCAAGCCATGACGACATATTCACCCTCCGGCACGTTCTCGAAGACGAAAACGCCACTGCGATCGGTTTGGATGCGGTGACCGCGGGCTCTGAACCCACGTCGTTGATTCCTTTGCACCGGAACCAGCGCAACCCACGCACCGACCACCGGTTCCCCATCCGGGTCTATGACGGTGCCACCTACCGTCCCTCGGCCGGGCTCTTCACGTTCGCGTCCCTGAAGCTGGAGCTGGACTCTGGTGACCTCGTCGTCGCGGACGCCGATCATCTCGCGGGCCGCACCGACTTCACGGGCCATCGCCACGATCATATAGCGCCCTTCGGGAACCTGTCTGAAGCCGAAAACACCGTTCTCATTGGTCTCGCCACGCACCCTGAAATGGCGCTCGCCCCGTTGGCGCTCCGCAGCCATCAACATCACGTGAGCACCAGCCACCGGCTCGCCGTCGGCGTCTATGACCACCCCCGTCACGGCACCCTCGGCCAAGGCCTCCTGGCTGCCGAACCCCAGTGCTACCAGAGCCGCAGCCAAAGCCAGCAAGAAAAATCCCTTCTTCATGATACCCTCTTATGTGTCTGGTTTCTAATTTGATTCGCTTTCAGTCAGTATTACAGCAACAGCCGTGCCAAATCTCCTGAGGCAGTAATAACAACGGCACTGGGGCGCAGCAGCTCACTCGGCTGAGGAAGATCGGGTCGGTTGAGGTGCGAACTGTTTTCACACCGGCTGCGACGATCAAACGCACCCACATTATACAACTTATTACGGGCGTAATGTGTCGCAGCCTGCAAGACGCTTGACATACACCGCCAAATTTGCGATTATATTTTATAAAGTCAAGACCCATTGAAGCTCCGATGGCTGTCAAGCGGAGATCGCGATACTCTGCCATTGGTAGACCGGCATACTGGCCCGGACGCTATTCCTTATTAACGGACCAGCCCAAGTCGCCGACCTTGCAATGCATATCAGCGTTATCAGTAACCTCTACAATCCTGTTAAATTTAACAAGATGAAGTTGCAGGTTTTTACACAAGTTAGTGAAATTATTCACTATGGCGATGTGCTTTGTAAAAACATCGGACTATTCACGCAACCCTGAAGATTAAATTCATTGGCGGTAGCGTTGAAGTGACTGCCGCCAACCACCTAACACACTGCGTATTGAATATAAAACATCAGGAGGCGATGGTATGATAATCGATCACGACGTCATCATACTTGGCGCCGGTTTAGCCGGGTTGCGGGCAGCAGTTGAGATTTCCCGCAGGTCCGGCGATGGGATAAACATAGGGATTGTCTCCAAGGTCCAGTTGATGCGGGCCCATTCGGTCTGCGCAGAAGGCGGCACCGCCGCTGTGCTCCGGGAAGAGGAAGGGGACAATCTTGACCTGCACGCCTGGGATACGGTCAAGGGCTCCGATTTCCTGGCGGACCAGGATGTCGTATATCGGTTCGTGGAGACCTCACCGATTGAGATCCTGCAGCTCGACCACTGGGGTCTGCCCTGGTCGCGGAGGGATGACGGCAGGATCCTTCAGCGTCCTTTCGGCGGTCACAGCTATCCGCGGGCCACTATGGCGGCCGATAAGACAGGCTTCTTTGAGATGCAGACCCTGTATGACGCCCTGACAGAGCATAAGAATTTCACGCGCTACGACGAGGTATTTGCCACATCCATTGTCTGTGAAGGCGGCCGGTTCTGCGGTGTTACGATGATTGATATGGGCACGGGCGAGTTGAATGTGCTTCGCGGAAAGGCCCTGCTTATTGCCACCGGCGGACTCGGCAATCTATACGGCTTCACCACCTACTCGCAGACCGTCACCGGGGATGGCCAGGCTATGGCTTATCGGGCAGGGATGTCGTTGGAAGATTCAGAGTTCCTGCAGTTTCATCCCACGGGGCTTGTTCCTTCGGGGATACTGATGACGGAGGGTTGCCGCGGGGAGGGGGGCTACCTGCGCAACAAGGACGGCGACCGCTTTATGGAGAAATACGCCGCTTCCAAGATGGAGGTCGCGCCGCGCGATATAGTCTCCCGTGCTGAAATGACCGAGATACTGGAAGGGCGCGGGTTTGATGGCCCGAAAGGCCTGGACTACGTTCATCTCGACCTGACCCACCTCGGCGCGGATAAGATTAACCACCGGCTGCCGCTCATCCGTGAAGTTACTATGAAGTTCCTGGGGTTGGACCCCATCTTCGAGCCGATCCCGGTCCGTCCGGTGGCGCACTATTCGATGGGTGGGATTGAGGCGGACATCAACGGAAAGACGAAGATGGAAGGGGTCTGGGCGGCCGGTGAGGTGGCCTGCACATCGCTTCACGGCGCCAATCGTCTCGGGGCTAATTCAACCGCCGAATGCCTGGTCTGGGGTGGTATTACGGGGGCCAGGATAGTGAAATACCTCGAAACTGATCCGGGGATGCACGAGGTTTCCGCTGACCGCGTCGAGGAGGAAGAGAGGAGGATATTCCACGACCTGCTCGAGAATGAAGGTGACGAAAATCCGTATCAGTTGAAGACCGAGTTGCGGCAGGTTATGGACTTCCATATGGGGGTCTTCCGCACCGGGGATGATATGGCTGCGGGGCTCGATAAAGTGCGTAAACTGAAGGAGCGTTTTAGGAACATACGGATTCAGGATAAGGGCCGCATCTACAATTCCAATCTGATCAATACCCTTGAACTTGAGAACCTGCTGATACTGGCGGAGTCGATGATTGTCGCAGCGCTGGCACGGGAGGAATCCCGCGGTGGACATTCGAGGCGGGACTTCACCGTGCGGGACGACGAAAAATGGCTTAAACACACACTGATCACATTAACCGACGATGGCCCCCAGTTGAGCTACAAGGATGTAACCATCACAAAGTGGAAGCCGGTGGAGAGGAAATACTAATTACGGGGACATCATACTTAATTACGTAAGAAATATACAATCATCAGGAGACACTCATAATTAAGTATGGTGTCTCCGTAATTCAAAGTTTCTGTAGGATGGGTGAAACCCATCAATCCGGAATGTTACAGTTTCTGATGGGTTTCGCTTCACTTCACCCATCCTACACTTCCACTTAATAAAGGGTATTCTTATGGCGGAGCATAAAAGTTATTCTAACAAAATCGGACTTTGGGGATGGCTCGGCGGCGGCCGGTGGGGGTTTGAGCGATACCTTTATACCCTGCACCGCATCACAGGACTCGGAATGTTGCTCTATTTCTGCCTGCACATCTTTGTCACATCCTCGCGCGTGTTCGGTCTGGATGCCTGGGAGAAATGGATGGGGACTTTTGAATCACCCCTGTTTATGGTCGGGGAGTTCCTGGTCTTCGTCGCATTTGCCTTCCACGCACTTAACGGGATAAGGCTGATACTGATAGAGCTCGGCTTCTCGGTCGGCAAGGCTGAGGAGCCGGTATATCCCTACAAGTCGTCCCTGAACGTGCAGCGTCCGTTGATGGTGGTTCTGATGATAGTTGCAGCCGTCCTGGTCGCTGCCGGCGGCTACGACTTATTCGCACTCAGTCATTAACTGTCATTGCGAGGAATCCGGCGAATGCCGGATGACGAAGCAAGCGATTATTCAGGCGCTTTAGATTCTTCGCTAAGCTCGCGATGACAAATAGATTGCACTTTGGAGGTTAATATGCGCGAGACAAGATACTGGACCTGGCATATATTTGCGGGTATAATAATCCTGGTCCTGCTCGGCATTCATATGATAACTATGCATCTGGATACGATCCTCGGCTGGTTCAACCCTGTCGGGGGGGGAGCTGTGGATTGGGACAATCTTTTAGCCAGAGCCAAGCTGACCATCTATGCGGTTCTCTATGTTGTCCTGCTCGCTGCAGCCCTTTATCACGGGCTTTACGGCTTACGGACCATCCTGTTTGAACTGGGCCTCAGGTGTGGTCAGCAGAAGTTCGTAAATGTCCTGTTTGTGGCTCTCGGCATATGCCTGTTTGCCCTGGGAACCTGGGTGACGATTAAGTTTAACATCATCGCGCAGTTGGCTTAGGGATAGTCCAATAATCGAAGCCGACTCTTGGCAAAGGCTGTCGGGGTTGGGGACAACCCCGATTACAGTTGACAAAGAGTGCCGCCTAAGTGTCCCCACGAGACGGCATTCCAGCGTCACCTGAGGACAGGTGACACCACGCTTAATGAGGAGACTAAAAATATGACAAAGAAAGTTCAGAAAGAAACAGATATAACCTTTTATATCCGCCGATACAACCCTGAGAAGGATGACAAACCGCACTGGCAGAAGTTCACCGTTCACGTGGAACCGGGAATGACGGTTCTTGACGGTCTGCACAACATAAAGGAGACACAGGATGGGACGCTTAGCCTGCGATACTCCTGCCGGATGGGGGTCTGCGGTTCCTGCGGCATGCTGCTGAACGGACGTCCCTCCCTGGCATGCAACACACAGATCCTTGACATAGCAAAGAAGGTCCTGACCGTCGCATCACTGCCGAACTTCGATATTGTCAAAGACCTGGTCCCGGACCTGACGCCGCTGTTTGAGAAACACATATCCATACATCCGCACATTCTGAGAGGTGATTCCGGCGAGATGTTGAACCCCACCGGTGAGTTCTATCAGAGTCCGGATGAGCTTACCGGATACCTTCAGTTCACATACTGCATCAAATGCGGGCTCTGTATGTCCGCCTGTCCCACAATAGCCACGGACCCGGAATACCTTGGCCCCCAGGCCCTGCCCCAGTCATACCGCTACTCGAAGGACACCCGCGATGACGGCTTCAACCAAAGGAAGAAGATCGTCGGCGACACTCACGGCGCATTCAGATGTCACTACGCCGGCGAATGCTCCAACGTCTGCCCGAAGGGTGTTGACCCGGCGCGTGCCATACAGCTTATGAAGCGTCAACTGGTCTGGGACTACCTGAAACTCAGGAGGCGAAGAGCCAAAAGTCCAATCCTGGGCAAACCCGAGGGTGTCGAACGCATACCCGAAATCCCCGAACCGCCTCCTTTCACAGTTTAGCAGAGATGATTAATCGTGCTGTCAGGTGCCCCCACCTGACAGCATATAGAACAGATGAAACCCGGGTTGCAAGCAAACTGGGGCACCCGGCGAAAGTTAGGTAGATACATCATTTCAGGTAGCTTTAAGATGTTTGAAGTTATTCGATCCTAAATTACTCTTCTTCAAAAACGCTGTAGATAAAATATCCTTTCTCATGGCTGCTACGAATACCCCAAATGCACGTTCTCTCTCCTCATCAGTTTTCTGAGAATTGGTGTGGACTGTTTCGATAAAGTTGTATGCTGTGGTGATTACTTCATCGGGTGCATACAACCAGCAGAGCTTTAGCTGTTCAAGAAATTCGTTTTTCAGTTTTGTATCATCTGTTGCAACGTAAAATCCCTTGCTTGTTCTTAGTAATTCTTTGTAGTTAACTTCCTTGCGTTTATATTGCTCCCAGACAAGAACATTACGTTCATGCGCACGTTTACTGCGCTCGTTTAAAAACCAACCAAGTACTACGGTCGCAACAGGGGCTAGGACAGTCCAAAAATCTACTGATGACAATACTTTATTTAACGATATTATCATAATATAGTACTCCCAACCATATTCGTTTGTTGTCAAGCGTTCTCACTTGATCTGAAAACAAAATTTCTACGTTAAGCGTGATCACCTGACACCTCGAAAAGTTTATGCAGATTAAATATCATACTATTATCCTTCTATTAGTTTCCTAAGCTTGTTCACCAAATATGTTCCAATGGTGAAAATCCCTAAAATACCGATTGTTCCATCGAACGTTCTATTTACGATAAAGGATATTAATAGTAAGAATCCAAGTATACTTCCGGGGATAATTTTTATTGTTGAATTTAAACTAATATATTTTGTAAATTCATGAGGCCATTTAATAAACCAATAAATATTAAAGAATGGTAAAAAATGTCCAACAACGGCGTGTTTTGGTGATATAGGATAATCTTTGGATGAAAATGCTTCTAATATAGAATGTATTCTATGAATAGAATGAAACCAGTAGATCCCCACTATTAATCCAAAGAGAATTGAAGACCATGTTCCCAAAATATATTCTATGTATTCGAAGAAGAATGAAATGCCAGCGAAAATGAATCCAATCCACATTCTTGGAATGTTTGGAATATCTATTTTCTTACCTTCAGTAACGGGTTTTTCGATAATACCTCTGACATTCAATTCTTCTTCTGCTATTAATCAGTGCAGAATATTGTTGACAAATGTGGTTGTTTGATGTATATTGTTCTTTATGGAAATCCAAGATGCA
>MWJR01000047.1 GCA_002127415.1 Calditrichaeota bacterium AABM5.125.24 | reverse complement strand
GCTCCACCGCGTCCGTGAGATTGCCCTCGACTGGGGCTGCGACGAGGTGCGATATAAAACCTACCGGATTCCCGATGTAGATGACCTCAACCACGCTGAAACCCTGCTGCCCGACAACCCGAAGCTGTGGCGCTACCACCGCCTCGACGGACGCCTGACGATGAAACGCACCCGCGCATCCTGCCGGCGATTGGCCTATTCGGCGGTGGTGGCCTGGAACGGCGACGTCCTCCCCTGCTGCTTCGACGCAACCGGCGCCCATACGATGGGAAACATCCTCCGCGAGCCGTGGCACAACATCTGGCGCGGCGAGCGCTTCACCGAATTCAGGCGCCGGGTGTCAGGCAGCGGTCGCGACAACATCCCGATGTGCCGGAACTGCACCGAAGGGCTGCACCGGCTCTACATCCCTCACAAAATCGCCCTCCGATGACCCGCCGCATCATCCTCTGGATCAAGGTCGCCGTCGCCGTCATCCTGCTCGGCATAATGTTCCACGTCATTCGGCCCGAGACGATCTGGGCCGCTCTCAAGTCAGCCCGCTACGAGCTGGTGGCAATCGGGGCACTGCTGATGCCGCTCAACATCTGGCTGCAGGAATACAAGTGGCGCTACCTGGTGCGTCTGGTCCGTCCGGAAGCGAAGTTCTGGGAGACCACCGGGTCGCTGCTGGGCGGATTTGCCTTCGGGGTCGTCACCCCGGGGCGACTCGGTGAATACGCCAGGGCTCTGTTCATCAGGGATACCCCGCCGCTGAAGCTGGTGGGCCTGACCGTCATCGACAAGTTCTACAACCTCGGCTGCACGGCCGCCTTCGGCCTGCCGGCGCTGCTGACGCTCCCCTGGGCGCTCGACCTGATGAAGATGAACGGGAGCCTCCTGGTATCGCTGCTGATCCTGCTGGGGGTCGGCGATCTGGTGCTCCTCTACTTCGCACTCGACCCTCGCCCGGTGCGCAGCCTGATCTACGCGGCACAGATTATGGTGCCCAAAGGGGATAAGATCGCCCGGCTGTTCGGCGGCCTAGACCGGTTCGGCGCGCCGCAGGCATTGGTTACACTGCTGATGACCGTGGCTCACTACCTGGTGTTTCTGGCACAGTTTTACGTGCTGATCTGCAGCTTCACCCGGCTGGACCCGATCACCAGCTCGCGCGGCGCCGCCGCCATACTGTTCTCAAAGTCGGCACTGCCTATTGCCATCGGCGACCTGGGGCTCGACCAGATGGTCTCGGTGCAGTTCTTCAGCCAGTTCGGCGTCCAGGCCGAAGCGGCCTTCAATGCCTCTATGCTGCTGTTCGCCATCAACGTCCTGGTGCCGGCACTATTAGGATTGTTGTTTATGGGCCGTCTGCAGCTCGGCGGCAGTAAAAACCGAAAGGGTCAAGCGGGATGAGCGCTGTCTGGACAGCCGCAATCATCATCGGCGGGCTCTTCTACATCTCCTTCATCTGGATGATAATCCTCGGCCTGACCAGGCTGCGCCTGAAACCGCCAGACCACAGCGCAGAGCAGCCCCGGGTCAGCGTCGTCATCCCCGCCAGGAACGAGGAGACCCGCATCGGCGCAACCTTATCGAGCATCCTGGCCCAGGACTATCCACCCGACAGGTTCGAGATCATCGTGGTGGATGATCGCTCCGAAGACCGGACCGGCGAGGTGGTTGAGGCGGTATCCAAACGCGACTCACGAGTGAGATTGATTCGCCAATCGTCGGTCGATCCCAATCTCAGCCCCAAGAAGCAGGCACTCGAGCTCGGCATCAGGTCAGCAGACAGCGACGTCATCGTGACCACAGACGCCGACTGCCGGTATCGGAAGGGGTGGCTGAAAGGACTTACACAACTGCTTGTCCCCGGGGTCGGTATGGCGGTCGGGCAGGCGCGGTTTGACAACCCATCCGACTCCCCGCTGTGGCAGCGGCTCCAGTCCCTCGACTTCCAGGCTCAACAGACAGCCTCCGCCGGACTTGCCGCGGCCGGGATGCCCTTCACCTGCAGCGGGGCCGGACTGGCCTTCCGGATGGAACTGTTCGATGAGGTCGGCGGCTGGGAGGGTGTGAAGCATCTGATCTCCGGAGACGACGAGCTGCTGCTGGCCAAAGCCCACCGCAGCCGCTGGGGCATCGCCGCCGCAACCGGCCCTGAAGCTGTAGTCAGGACTGTCCCTCCCGCGAACCCCCTCGAATTGTGGAACCAGCGTGCTCGCTGGGGGTCGAAAGGGCTATACTATCGTCCTTCCCGGCGTTTGATATTGGCTGGGATATTCCTGTTCTACCTGGCTATGACAGTCGGTCCCGTCATCTGGGCTGCAGGCGGCCCCGGACAGATCTGGCTGGGATGGGGGATACTGAAATGCCTCCTCGACTGGACGGTGCTCAGATTGGGTTGCAGGCTGTTCGATGAGGGATTCCGGCCCAGCGAGTTTCTGCTGCTGGAGCTGCTGCATCCACTGGCGATAGTGGTGCTGGCGGTTGCCGGTCATATCGGCAGCTTCGAATGGAAGGGCCAGCGCTTTCGCAGCCGGGGAGGGTAGGGGGTGGGTTCGGCCATACTGCCCCGCCTGGCGGCCCGGTTTATGCCCGGAGTCATATGCCGCGGCAACCCTGACGGGGTGTATCTGACCTTCGATGACGGTCCCGACCCGGAGATCACCCCCCGGCTGCTTGTCCTTCTCGACCATCTGAAATGCCCGGCCACCTTCTTCGTCACGGGGTTTCGTGCCGAGCGATACCCGGGGATCGTTCGCAACGCCGTCAACGCGGGTCACGTCATAGCAGGGCACGGATATAACCATCGCTCACTGCTATTTGCCGGTGAAAAGACCATCCGGAATGAGCTGAACCGCACCCGGGAAGCCATCCACCAGGCCACAGGCGACCACCCGTCGCTCTTCCGACCGCCTTACGGACGACTAGGGCCGAGTGTTCCGGAGATCGCCGGGGAGTTGGGGATGACGGTCGTCCTCTGGTCGCTTTCACCGTCGGACTACAGACCGGCGGCGCCTTCGCGGATTGTGCGGCGCGTCGTCGGCAGGGCCGGGTCGGGAGATATTATCCTGCTCCACGACCGGGGTCGGGGATCCGGACAGACGCTGGAAGCGCTGCCCGATATCGTGGAAGGGTTGAGGGCAAAAGGGTTAGAGCCAAAGCCTCTGCGATAGAACGTTCGATGCCGGGGAGGGCCGACGTTTCCGAGTCCTCCCACTGGCGGATTCCTGTCGACCGCTGTTGGACCACCGCGGCCGACAGCACAGAGATATGAAACCCGGACAGCAAGCTGTCCGGGCCACCCATATATTAAATGGGTCTGGCGGATAACTGGCAGGCGAGGACGTCTGCCGGCGGATAATTAGTAAAAAAGGGTAATGACCGGTCAGGACATCTTCGACTATCTGCCACTGGCGGTTCTCTACGCCGAAACCCACTACAGGTTTCGCTGTCTCCCACTCAGCCTCTACTACCGGCGTCGTCCGGAGGTGGTCTTCGACGCCCCGCACCGACTCGAACCGGGACAGCCCCTGCCGGTGACGCTCATCATCAAGGACGCCCACCGCTTCCCGGTCAAGCTATCCGAGGTCAACCTGCAGGCCAGGCATAAGGACAGCGCAGCAACCAAACAGATCGCTCTCAACCTTCAGATCACCGAGCCCTTCTGGCATCGCATCTTCGAGCTTGATGTGTCGGAGCTTCCGCCCGGTCCTCTGACCGTCGATGCTGAAGCCCACGTTCAACTCGGCCGGCGCCGCGAGACCGTCCATCAGGACAACTATCCGGGGCTGTCACATTCACCGCTGAGGGTATTCAAAGCCGCCGATCAGTTGCCCACCCTGCCGGGCTGGAAGACCGGCGAGCTGCACTGCCACACCGCCTTCGGATGCGACCAGGTTGAGTTCAGCGCTCCACTCGAAGCATATCAGCGGACCGCGCCTGCACTGGGACTCGACTGGATCGCCCTGACCGACCATTCCTACAACCTCGACGACTATGAGGACGACTACCTGCGCGACGACCCCGACCTGACCAAGTGGCACCGGTTTCAACAGGATGTCGCAGAACTGAACCGGAGCTTCCCTGATGTTCTGCTTATTCCCGGTGAAGAGTTGACCTGCCAATCGGCGAGGGGCCGAAACGTTCACCTCCTGGTCCTGGGTGAGCCCGATTTTCTCCCCGGATCGGGCGACGGGGCCCAGAAATGGCTGCACTTCCGCAGCGAGCTATCGGTCGAAGATGCCCTCAACCGCCTGAATCTCCCGGCCTTCGCCGCCGCAGCCCACCCCTTCACACCCATCGGTTTCCTCGAACGACTGTTGGTCAACAGAGGCAGGTGGGAGGAGTCGGACCTGAACAACCAGCGCCTCGACGGCTGGCAGATCTTCAACGGCGCCGGAGGGGTGGGATGGAGAAGGGACCTGGATATATGGACGGCTGCCCTGGGGAAGGGCGAGAGGCAATACATCTACGCCGGCAACGACGCCCACGGCAACTTCAACCGCTTCCGACAGATCGGTCTGCCGATGATGAGGCTGATTGAACACCACCATCATCTGTTCGGCCGCCAGACTACACGGGCGATGGTCGAAGGAGCGCTCACCGTTCAGAACCTGCTCGCCGCCCTTAAAGACGGGCGCGCATCGGTCAGTGAGGGGCCGATTGTCGAGCTGACCGCCCTCCAGAACGGCCGTGAGCTGCACACCGGCAGTGAAGTATCCCTGAGGAAAGAGAGTAGGGCGGTCGTGCGTTACGCGACTGCACCAGAGTTTGGCCGTATCCATGGGCTGAGGCTCCTGACCTCCGGCGAGGAGGGTGAACGGCCTCTGCGTCAGTTCAGCGTGGGGTCCGGGGAGCTCCCGGACCCCTACCGCGGAGAGGTCACGATCCCGCTGGAAGGTCGCTTATATCTGAGGGCCGACCTCACCGCCCGGACACCCACCGGCGACGAGCACCACGCCCACTCAAACCCGCTATGGCTAACGGTTTGAAGGGATTGGTCTCCAGGCCGAATCCAGGCCTCACCTCAGGCAAGGAATGTTAAATTAGCGAATAATTATTGAAGGGCTCGTTTTATCTTGACAACGCGTGGTGCAGGTTCTATATTGGCTCACCCCCCCACCAATTGAATGTCTAACACGCCATTTATCAAGGTATTAAGTCTTATGGCCGATCCTGCGTCCAGTCTTGGTCAAGACCCTAAACATCTGTGGCAGATCATCACAGAGAAGCTCCGGGAGGAGTTGCCCCACCAGAGCTTTCTAACCTGGTTCAAGCCAATCAAGGCGCTCTCGTTTGACGGCAGAGTGCTGACGCTGCACATTCCCAGTCGGTTTTATTATGACTGGATTGAGGGCCACTACAACGGGCACCTCAAACGCGCGATCAAGGAATCGCTCGGTGGTGAAATCGAGCTGGCCTACTCAGTTGATCCTGAACGGCGAACCGTCTCGGTGGACGCTGATGCCGCCTCAATCAGGGCCAGGGTCATACCACCTGCCCAGGACAGGGACAGGGTGTCAGATAACTACCTTAATCCACGCTACCGGTTCGATAACTTTATCGAAGGGGACTGCAACCGGTTCGCACGCGCCGCCGCAATGTCGCTGGCCGAAGCCCCCGGCAAGACCCCCTTCAATCCGCTGATGATCTATGGCGGTTCCGGACTGGGCAAGACCCACCTTATGCAGGCCATAGGCAACCACATCGTCGAACACGGCCGTGCTCGGAAGGTCCTGTATGTTACCAGCGAGCAGTTCACCGCCGACTTCATAAAAGCCATTCAGTCCAGCCGCAGCGATAGTTTTAGCCGGATATACCGCAAGGTCGATGTGCTCCTTTTAGATGATGTCCAGTTCTTTATGGCCAAGGATAAGACCCAGGAGGAATTTTTCCACACCTTTAACTCGCTGCATCACGCCGGCAAGCAGCTCGTCTTTTCATCCGACCGGCCTCCGCGCGAGCTCGAAGGGTTCAACGCCAGGCTGGTGAGCCGACTGCAGTGGGGACTGGTCAGCGAACTGCGGACACCTGAATATGAGACACGTATTGCAATCCTGAAGAACCGGGCCGGGGAAGCCAAGATAGATCTGCCTGACGAAGTGGCTCACTTCCTCGCCACACATATTACCGACAATGTGCGTTCACTCCAGAGTGCTCTCATTCACATGCTGGCGCAATCCACGCTCATCGGTCGCAAAATATCTATCGATCTCGCTCGAGATGTGCTGAAGAACCTGAGTAACCGGCCCTTACAGGCAGTATCGGTAGAACGAATACAGGATATGGTAGCAAAGGAGTTCGGGATTCCCAGCGACCTTCTGCGCTCAAAGACTCGAAAGAAAGATGTGGTTCAAGCCAGGCAGATTGCTATGTTCCTCTCCACGGAATTCACACGCTTGACCCTTAAGGCTATTGGTCTCCATTTCGGCGGACGTGACCACGCTACCGTAATCCACGCCAGAGAAACAATTAACGAAGGCGTCAAGAGCAGCCGGGATATGGCGGAGGCAGTCGAGAGCCTTCGCCACAGGATAGAGCTTACAGCCCTGTAGCAACCCGGTATACCGCCGTCGTTCCAGCGAAAGCATGTCCCTGCGGAAGCAGGGGCCGGAATCCAGAAAGGGCGTAACATTCCGTCCAAGTATGGTGTCATTGCGAGGAATGAAGTGACGAAGCAATCTCCCTATTCCCAAATTCTATTGTGGTGTCAGGTGCTCCCACCTGACACTTGTATCGGCTGTCTGGTGATGGCACCCGACAGCACTTTAATGTCTTCACGAACACAACTTAGTATTACTTCCTGAAAACTCCTGAGATGTTTCTGAAAAACCCGACAGTTAACAAATTCACTCGAGTTATGTTAGAACCTGTTAATAATATGTTATTTTATCATCAATGTGCACATTTTATATAACATCAGGCATAATTGTTAACTTGCGAACAATTTATTAACATACACATAAACAATCTCAGGCGATCTAACAAATGGCAAAGTCATACAACAGTAGAACTTTATTAAACCAAACCTGCATCTGATCAACTTATCAACACAACAAAGACAACTACAAGTTTCTTTTAATGTGATCACTTGTTTATACAGAGGTAAAACCAAATGAAGTTCTCTTTTTCTCAATTATCTATGCTAAAAGGTCTTCAGCGAATAATCGGTGCGGTTCCATCCAAGATGCCAATGCCTTCACTTGGCAATATCCATCTGAGTCTTGAGGGGAAAACACTCAGCTTGACGGCTACTGACCTGGAGGTAACTGTTACCTCTCGTGTTGAACTGATAGAGTCGGATGGGACTGGGAGTGTGCTGATACAGGCGAAGCGCTTTCAGGAATTGGTCAGGGAGCTGCCAGATGTCCCGCTGGAGATCGAGATTCAGGAACCATTGAAGATTTTCCTGAAGGGGGAGGGGGTCGGAGTATATACCTTGCCTGGGGGAGACCCTGTGGAGTTTCCTGAGCTGCCGCAGGTGGACGCGAAGCTGACGTTTAATATGCCGGCTGAAAACCTGAAGAGGATGGTTTCCAAGACGGTATTCGCCGTGTCACGCGATGAGATGCGTCCTATCCTGACAGGTCTGCTTCTGCAGATGAGACCAGGGGAGATACGAATGGCGGCAACCGATGGACACAGATTGTCAAGGATTCTGAGGAAGGATATCGAATATACAGGTGAGCCCAGAGACGTTGTGATTCCGATGAAGGCATTCAGCCTTCTTATGCGCAACCTGGAAGATGGTGACACACCAGAAATCGGGATAGCGGAGACAAGATCGTCGTTCTCTACTGAAGAACAGCGGGTGATTACGAGGCTCATTGATGGCCAGTACCCGAAGTATGAGAGCGTTATTCCGGAGTCGAATCCTAATCGGATGACAGTTCGCACCGATGATTTTATGTCCGCAGTCAGGCGCGTGGCTATCTTTGCAAGTCAGCTTTCAAGGCAGGTTAAAGTAGCTCTGGATAAGACCAGTATGAGGCTCGAATCGGAGGATCCAGAGCTCGGAGGCAGGGCTGAGGAAGAGGTGTCTGTTGAATACGTTGGCGAGCCGGTAGAGATCGCATATAACGCGGTCTATCTGATGGATGTGCTTAAACAGGTGGATACGGAGGAGGTTGTATTTGAACTCGCCACTTCAAACGACGCTGCGGTAATTCGATCAGCCGAACAGCAGGACAACGAGGATTTCCTGATGCTGCTGATGCCGATAAGACTCAGGTAGCCTCAGTTTGTAGTTCGGATATGCCACTTGACAGAGAGATGTCCGTCTGCCATTGCTGACAGGTTTGTAAAAGTGCCATCCCCACTCCGGCAGATCAATTGAATATTTTCATCCCTCCTTCTTTTTCCCACTTAATAAGGGAAGTTAGAGGGGATCCAGCCGGTTGTATAACTATTGTCATGTTGTGCGACATTATATGGATGACGTGACAATAACATATCACAGTACCCTTGCCCTCCAAGCGATCACCGAAATTTCCCGCCAGGCGTAAACTGCGGGGCTACCGGAAGTTTGAGTCCGAGGCGCCTCGTCTCTCCAGATCGGTGTCAGCCGGTGGTGCGATAGGTTCGCTGGTCAAGCACTTCGGTTACGCGGAGCGGATACTCGAGCAGAAAGCGGTTATCCTCTGGCCGTCTGTAGTGGGTGAGACGATTGCCGAGGTGGCGAAGGCGCGAGCCATAAAAAGAGGCGTTCTGCGGGTGGATGTGTCAGATCCCACCTGGCGCCAGGAGCTCGCCTATCTGAAGGGAGAGATCCGCACCAAACTGAACAGAGCCATCGGTAGAAATGTTGTTTTAGACATTAGATTTTCTTAAATTAGAATACACATAAAGCTGTTTTAGTGGTTAAAACGGGCGCCGTCCAGAGCACAGGATAGCTGTATCTGTCGGAGACCGGCCCCATTAAACGCTATCGAGTAATCACATCTGTTACAACCGGAGTATTTGCTGTGAAGCCTGAACCAGCCGGCAACGAAGTTTACCAAGAGGCTGACGCCGACTACACTGCTGAAGACATCAAGGTCCTGAAGGGTCTGGAGGCGGTTCGCAGGCGGCCGGCGATGTTCATCGGCGACGTGAGCCAGCGCGGGCTGCACCATCTGGTTTACGAGGTAGTCGATAACTCGATAGATGAGGCGATGGCTGGATACTGC
The DNA here is from genome assembly GCA_002127415.1 of Calditrichaeota bacterium AABM5.125.24. GTDB lineage: Bacteria > Electryoneota > AABM5-125-24 > Hatepunaeales > Hatepunaeaceae > AABM5-125-24. The sequence continues at coordinate 121 of MWJR01000047.1, read as the reverse complement.
ACCAGGATTGAAGTCATCATCAACGGTGACAATTCGGTCACTGTGATCGACAACGGCCGGGGGATACCGGTTGAGGAGCACCCCGAAGAGGGGCGGTCGGCGCTTGAGGTGGTGATGACCG
>MWJR01000048.1 GCA_002127415.1 Calditrichaeota bacterium AABM5.125.24 | reverse complement strand
TTTTCTTGTTGTAGTCGTGGTTGTCCCTAACCACGACTGTCGGGCTTGGGGACAGCCCCAACTACGATCAGTATTTTAAAGATTGCTTCGTCACTTCGTTCATCGCAATGACACCATTATCGGACAGACTGTTTCGCCGGAATGATGAGTTAATGAATGCGCATAAATATACAACGCCATGTGTAAGTTGGCGGACAGGAATGTCCACCCTATCCTTTGGGAATGACTTTCGTTAAGAGCCGAACGCCGAACGCCGAGCGCCGGAAGTCAGTCTGCCCTGTTTACAATTCCCTCTGGTAAAGTCTGTATGTCTTATAACGTCGGGCGCCGATACCATCCAGGGCTCCGTTCATCTGGGTGTTGTCCTCGAGGATCCACGACATTTCGGCATTCTCGTATCCTTTCTTGAGCGCAATGCGTAAGGTCTCGTAGTAGAAGGCGACATCGATGCCGCGGTGACGGTATTCCTCGATCACACCCAGGATCAGGATGCGGAGCTGTTTTATCTTTCGCGAGTGCCAGAGCATGATGGGGAGCCCGAAGGGGAACAGCCTTCCGTTGATATGCCTGAGAGCAACGTTCAAATCGGGCAGCGCCAGGGAGAAGCCGATCGGTTGCCCCTCCATCTCGGCGATCAGCACCAGTTCGGGGTCGATGACCTGTTTAAGAGACCTGGCGACGTTGCGGAATTCGTCCTCAGTCCACGGCACGAAGCCCCAGTTGGCTGACCAGGCCTGATTATACACCTCCCGGAACAGTTCGATCTCCCGGCTGAACCTCTTCATATCGGGGTGGCGCAGCGTTACCTTCGACCGCTTAACAGCCGCCTTGCCAACCCGGATGAAACGTTCTGATATATCCGATATGAACATCGTCCAGGCCCAGAGATCCTTTGCCTTGGTAAAGTCGGCGCCCTCGAACAGGGCGGGATAGTAAGGGGGGTTCCAGACCATCTTGATGGATGGGGGTAGGTCGAAGGCGTCAATCAGGACACCCAGCTCGTCGTTCATCGAGGGGTTGGTGGGGCCCAGCATCCGCACCATACCGCGCGCCTTGAGCCATTGGCCAGCCCGGTCGAAGAGTGCTGCGGCAACATCCCTGTCGTCGATTGTATCGAAGAAGCCGAACTGACCGACCGGTTCCCCGCGCACCTCAATGAAGTTGCGGTCGATAATGGCGGCGATGCGGCCTATCGTCCGGCCATCGCGCCGCGCCAGAAACAGCTCGATCTCCGCGTGTTCGAAGAACGGATTGCGGCGGGTGTCGAGGCTGGTTTGGAGCTCGGAGATCAGTGGTGGGACCCAAGAGGGATGACCCCGATGAAGACGGTAGGGGAGACGGATAAAATCGGTTCTATCTTGCCTGGACCGAACAGGAGCGACTATCAGGGACGACCTCTTTGTGTATTATGACGTGCTTCCGGAGACCCGCTCACTTAGCTGATCAGTCACCGGTTTCTTGGTTCTCTCGATCTCGAACTCATTCAATACCCTGTCGATTATGCAGACTGCTCTGTCAATCTGTTCGAAGGTGTGGGTTGACATCACCGACAGGCGTATCAATGCTCCACCGGGCGGGACGGCGGGTGTGATGACCGGATTGACGAAAATCCCTCCATCCTGCAGCCGGCGGCAGACGCGGAAGGCGTCCAGGTCGTTCCCGATGAGAATGGGGACGATGGGGGTCTGGGAGCGGCCGATGTCGACCCCTATCGATTTCAGGACGTTCCAGAGGTGGTGGGTGTTGTCCCAGAGCCTCTGGAGCCGCTCGGGTTCACGAAGCATAATCTTCAGGGCTGTGCGGGCCGATGCCACAGATGCGGGTGGGGGGCTGGCGGAGAATATGAGCGCGCGGGAGTGGTGTTTCAGATATTCGATGACCTTCAGTTCCCCCGCGATGAAGCCACCGATGGAGGCCAGTGACTTGGAGAAGGTGCCCATCATCAGCTCCACCTGGTCTTCAATTCCGAAGTGCGCGGCTGTGCCCCGTCCGTTTGGTCCCAGAACCCCGATGGCGTGGGCGTCATCGACCATTACATCGCAGTCATAGCGCTTGGCCAGGTCCACGATCTCGGGCAGCGGTGCGATGTCCCCCTCCATAGAGAAGACACCGTCAACCACAATCAGTCCGTTGACGCCGTTCAGCCCCACCAGAGCCCTTTCGAGTGCGTTGTGGTTATTGTGTTCGAACTTGACGGTTCGCCCGAAGGCGAGCCTGCAGCCGTCGATGATGCTGGCGTGGTCGGTCCGGTCGATAACGACAGCGCTGTCCCTGCCGATAAGGGTCGAGATGACACCCTGGTTGACCTGGAAACCTGTCGAATACAGCAGGGCGGCCTCCTTACGGGTGAACTCGGCCAGCTCCTCTTCGAGTTGAATGTGGATGCGGAGGGTGCCGTTCAGGAAGCGGGAGCCCGCACAGCCGCTTCCATATTGATTTATCGCTTCTATGGCAGCGGCTTTGACTTCGGGGTGGTTGGTCAGGCCGAGGTAGTTGTTGGAGCCCATCATCAGGACCCGCTTTCCCTCGATGATGACCTCAGTATCCTGATCCGATTCTATGGGGCGGAAGTAGGGATAGATACCCATCTCCCGAACTTCATCGGCGGTGGTGAATCGTTCAGCCTTCTCCTTTATTCTCAATATATTACTCCTGAAGATCTGTTTCGTGAGAGTTTATTGATTGCTTGATTCGACTTCTCTGCGGGCCAGTCGGTCAACCAGGTCGTCCAGCACCGGCAGCCGGTAGGGGCGCCCGCGATATGCCGACCAGATGCCTCCCGCCGCCAGCACCACGATGCCGAGCCATATCAGCCGGTAGACCACGGGAATTAAGATCAGCAGCAGAAACAGTTCGATTATAAACAGGATCAGGCCCTGCCTGGCGTGCCCTTCCAGCCCGGGTATGCGATGACGCAACGACCAGGGATAGAGGCAGAACAGCGGTATATACGCCAGTATTGCCTCCCAGGGGAAACGACCTTCGACGGGTGTCTCATCCACAGGAGGTGTAGATTCAGGTGATCGAGGGATTGGGTTCATAGATCGCTCGCTTTATGTTAGGCGCTCGGCCTGCGGCCTACGGCGTTCGTCTTAATGAGTGAGCGCCGATTGATGAGTGTTGAATGCCGAACAGGTTTTTTTGTTATCGGTTCCTGCCGGGTTGAGAACCCCGGATCGGTGTCCGGGGCAGGCCCGGCTCGGCGGAACTTTTTTATTTAGATAGTGTGTATTCTGTGCTGTTACGCTGAAGTGTGACAGCACTTTTAATTTACTTAATAAGGCGGCCGACAGAGCCTGCCCCAGCGAAAGCTGGGGAATGTCGGCACTCCCCGTCAAGTTAATACGGGCAGGCAGGCCTTGAGGATCTCATTTATCGTCTTTTTCGCCTCTCCCGATCCGACGAAGCTCCGCTTGCCGCTCCAGCGGTTCTTGATCTCCACCTTGCCTTTGGCGAGGTTGCGTTGTGATACGATAACCTGAGCCGGGATACCGATCAGGTCGGCGTCCTTCATCTTGACCCCCGGACGAGCCTCCCGGTCGTCGATCAGGACGGCGAGACCGGCCTTTGTCAGCGACTTGTATAGCGCTTCGGCCTGCGCCTTCACCGCTTCATCGGTGTTGTTCAGCGGGATCACCTCGGCGTCGAACGGGGAGAGCGCGCTGTTCCAGCGGATGCCGTTCTCATCCTTGCCGCTCTCCACCGCTGCCGCCAGGATCCGCTCGACCCCGATTCCATAGCTACCCATCACGATCGGGTGCTCGCGTCCTGATTCGTCGAGGTAGGTCGCTCCCATAGCTTCGGAGTATTTGGTGCCCAGCTTAAATATGTGTCCGAGCTCGATAGCCCTGGCCAGCCTTACCGGACTGCTGCACATCGGGCACCCCTCGTCAGGTTTTACGGTGCGCAGGTCGATGTATTCGTCCGGCACCACGTCGCGACCGAATTCGAGCCCGGTGACATGGTGATTGCTCCGGTTGGCGCCGGTGGCCAGACCGACAGCATCCTCCAGCCGCAGGTCGGCGTAGATGGGCAGGCCGTGGTCGCCGTGGGGGCCGAGATAGCCGATCTCAACATCCAGGCGTTCGAGAACCTCGTTGGGATCTGCCAGTCGCACCGACCCGCCCGCCACCGCCGTCAGCTTGGCTTCGCTGAGCTCGTCATCCCCGGCTACCAGTGCCAGCACCGGGCCGGTGGGGCTGATGTAGACCAGGGTCTTCACCAGCTGGCCGGGGGGGATGTTCAGGAAGGTTGAGACCTCCTCCACCGTCCGTTTGCCGGGTGTGTGAACCTCGGTCAGCGGCCCGGGTTCACCGCTCTGAAGCGGTTCCATAGCTGAGGTTGCAACCTCAAGGTTGGCGGCGTAGCTGCAGTGGTCGCACCGCACGACGTCATCCTCCCCTGAAGGGGATTCTATCATAAACTCCTGCGACTGACCGCCCCCCATGAGTCCGGAGGAGGCACCGACGATGAAGTAATCCAGGCCGCAGCGCTGGAAGGTCCTCTCGTAGGTCTCCCGGTGAAGTTGGTAGCTGTGGTCGAGCCCCGACTCGTCGCGGTCAAGGCTGTATGAGTCCTTCATAATGAACTGCCGCATCCTGAGCACGCCTCCTCGGGGCCGGGGTTCGTCGCGGAACTTGAGCTGGATCTGGAACCATATCTGCGGCAGGTCGCGCCAGCTTCGCACCTGACCGCGGGCGATAGAGCAGATGACCTCCTCGTGGGTCGGTGCCAGACAGTGTAGATGTCCCTTGCGGTCGGTCAGCCGGAACATCTCCCCGCCAAAGTCCTTGCTGCGGCCGGTCTCCTCCCATATATCGATGGGGTTCAGAGCCGGCAGGTAGAACTCCTGCCCGCCGATCCGCTCCATCTCCTGGCGGATGATCTCCATCGCCTTCCGCGCGGAGCGCCAGCCGATGGGCAGGAAGGAGTATATGCCGGCCGAGAGCATCCGCATCATACCGGCCCGCAGCATAAGCCGATGCGAGGCGGCGGTGGCCTCAGTGGGGGTCTCCCGCATAGTGGGGATGAAGTAGTGCGACAGTCGCATTTACAGCTTCTGTTAGGGTTCTTGGGGTGCTGTCACACTTAAGTGTGACAGCAATTTTCGTCCAGCAGCAGCCGGATTCAGAATGACAATGTTGGAGCGTAATTTACGATGCAACCGACCGATATGCAAGCCCTGCTGCTGTATTCAGCCGCATCTGACAGGGCTTACATAAGCTCAGGTGAACCTTCAGTTGCTGTTCTTGACTTATCCGGATGGTGATGATATATTCCTATAGCTGTAAGCAGTCAGCTATCAGCAATGAGAGCCAAGAACTGATGGCAAACGACAGGAATAGGGTGTCAAACGGGACGTTTGACGCCACAGTTGAATCCTCATGGTTTGCTTCTGCGCTGCGCACCTCGCAAAGACAGGAAGGCTGTTCAAGCGATGCCTCACACCATAGCCGAGAAGATACTGGCTGCCAGGTCGGGTTTGCATGAGGTCGATGCCGGCGAGCTGGTCACGGCCCATCCCGACCGGGTGATGTCCCACGACAACGCGGGCCTGGTCATCCGTCAGTTCCGTGCCATCGGTGCTGATAGGGTGTTCGACCCGGCCCGCATCATCATCCCGCTCGACCACCGCGTTCCGGCTGAGTCGGAGCGAACCGCCGCCGCCCACAAGTCTATCCGCGAGTTCGTCCGCCAGCAGGGGATCAGTGCCTTCTACGACATCCGCGAGGGGATCTGTCACCAGGTGATGGTCGAGAAGGGTCACGTCCTGCCCGGCGAGCTGATACTGGGCACCGACTCCCACACCACCTCCTATGGCTGCCTGGCGGCGGCTTCGTCGGGGATAGGTGCGACCGAGATGGCGGCGGTCTGGGCCACCGGGGAGCTGTGGCTGAGGGTGCCGGAGACCATCCGGATCGAGGTTCGGGGCCGGTTCAGGCCTGGTGTCGCTCCCAAGGACCTGGCGCTTCATCTGATCGGGAAGCTGACCGCCCGCGGAGCCGACTACAAGTCCGTCGAATACTACGGCCCGACCATCGCCGAGATGCCGGTTTCGGGACGGTTCACCCTGTGCAATATGGCTATGGAGATGGGGGCCAAGTTCGCCATTGTTCCCTTTGATGGTCGGACTCGGGAGTATCTGACCGAACGGACCGAGGGCGATTATACACCGGTGGCTGCCGACCCTGACGCCGGATTTGCTGAGCGATACGAGATCGACGTCACCGACCTGGTTCCTCAGATTGCTATGCCGCACCGGGTCGATAACGTGGTTCCGCTGCCTGAGGCCGCCGGGATCAAGGTCGATCAGGTAGTGATAGGATCCTGCACCAATGGGCGAATAGACGACCTCGAAATCGCCGCCGGGAGACTGAAGGGACGCAGCGTGAGCTCTTCGGTGAGGTTGCTGGTCATTCCCGGCTCCCGTTCGGTCTATCTTGAGGCGGTGCGGCGGGGGGTTCTCGAAACGCTGCTTGAGGCGGGGGCGGTGATCCTGAACCCCGGCTGCGGGCCCTGTCTCGGGGCCCATCAGGGGATACTGGCGCCGGGGGAGCGGTGCCTGGCTACCACCAACCGCAACTTCAAGGGACGGATGGGATCCACGGAGGCGGAGGTTTACCTCTGCAGCCCGGCGGTGGCGGCGGAAGCGGCCCTGATCGGCGAGATACCGGAGCGATTAGGATGAATGATGGGCGATGAATGATGAATGAATTCTCCTTTGTTTCCCCGAGTTCCGAGGTTTCTGGATGAAGGATCTCGATCATTGACAATAGAATAAGGGCGAGATTCTTCACTGCGTTTAGAATGAGGTAGTGCCCTTGATGAATTGCGATGGCATAGTTCGTTGTTAGATGACAGTTTGTTGAAGAGCTGTAGTCGGGGCTGTCTCAGCCCCGACTGTGTCACGGTTGAGGACAACCGCGACTACACCATCTCAATTATTCCTGGACATTACACAGAATGACATTGGCGATAGATAATCGACAATCGATAATGGAACTGGCTCACATAGTAGTCTGGGGGGTGGTTCAGGGGGTGAATTTCCGCTGGTTTGTCCAGAGCGAGGCTGAGCGGCTGGGTCTGGTGGGAAGCGTTAAGAACCTGCCCGGCGGTGAGGTTGAGGTCTGGGCTGAAGGTGAACGGGGAATCATCGAGGAGCTGGTGACGGCTATGAAGAGGGGCAACGGCTACAGCCGGGTTGATCGCTGCACGATCAAGTGGAAGCCTGCGGAGGGGAGGTTGCGCGACTTCAGGATACTTATGGGGGGATGGTGAAGTGAACCGGAAACCGACACTGCTCATATTCGACGTGGATGGCACCCTGACCGATTCGGCGGGGTTGACGCGCCGAGCTCTGGATATGGCTGCCGAGGAGATTTACGGTCTCAAAGAGGCCACCGACGGTATAAACGCCCATGGACAGACCGATCAGAAGATTTTTTTCGAGATACTTGAGAAGAACAGCCTGGAACGGAAGAATTTTCCCGACCAGTTTGACAAATTCAGTGAGTGTTACGTCGGACATCTCGGTCGTCTTCTGGTCGAGTCAGATAAGCCTCGCCTGCAGCGAGGTGTCGGGGAGCTGCTTGAGGTGCTGTCGAACGTATCTTGGATCTATCTGGCGCTTGGCACCGGGAATACCGAACAGGGAGCCTATCTGAAGCTGCACCGGCAAGGCATCGCCCATCATTTTCCGGTGGGGGGATTCGGCAGTGACGACGGGGATCGGACTGCGGTTCTGGCCATTGCCTTCCACCGGGCTCAACACTACTATCGCATTCCGTTCTCCACCAGGGACACCTGGGTGATCGGCGATACACCCAGAGACATCTTCTGCGGGAAGCGGATGGGAGCCTCTGTCATTGCGGTGGCCACCGGCGCCTATACGATGATAGAGCTGGCGCGGTATAAGCCGGATGCGCTCTTTCCGGAATTCGACGATGTAGAACGGTTTATGGATATTATAATGGGTAAGATCAGGCTCAGCAAGGTGGGCCTGGTAAAGGATTTGCCAAAGGAGAAGACGTGAAGTTTCTGACCCGTTACAGGACCTTCAACACCCGTCGGAAGCGGGAGTATATCAACATCACCGGCTTTGTTCACGAGGTGGTAGGGGAGAGCGGCGTCCAGGAGGGGATGGCGCTGGTGTCGGCGATGCATATCACCGCGGGGGTGTGGGTCAACGACGCCGAGGAGGGGCTTCTGCAGGATATTGACGAATGGCTCGAGAGTCTGGCTCCGTTCAGCGATTATCGACACCACCGCACCGGCGAGACCAACGGCGACGCCCATCTGAAGAATCTGCTGGTTCACCACCAGGTAATCCTGCCGATCACCGGCGGCGACCTCGATCTGGGGCCATGGCAGCAGGTCTATTATGCGGAGTTCGACGGTCGGAGGCCCAAGCGGCTGATTGTCAAGGTGATGGGGGAGTAGGTGGCGAAGCGGCAGGGCTCGGTCAGTTTTAGCTGCTCCGGCTGGCAGATTACCCTTTATGAAGATGGAACAGGCCCGACCGGACCGGACTGGGAGCGCGAGATGGCCGCTTACATCTCGCGATTTGCCAATCCTGACTCTATCCTCAAGGATGATCATCGCGCCATGGTCGGCACTGTGGATCTGGACGGTGTGCGTTACGTGGTCAAGAAGTTCACTATCCAGGAGACCTGGTTCTGGTTCCGTTTTACCTCGCTGTTTTTTCCCACACTGGGGGAGATTGCCAGCCGCAACGGACTCAGGCTTTCTGAAGCCGGGATCCTTACGCCGCGTCCGACCCTGCTGATGCAGAGAACCCGCAGAGGGATGGTGTTGGAGAGCTGGCTGGTGTATCAATTTCTCGAGGGGCAGTCTCTGACCGCTGACGACGTGGGGGATATGGTATCGTTCGTCAAGCGGATGCATCAGGCCGGGTGGGTGCATCGGGATCCACACCCGTCCAACTTCATCCGCACCTCGCAGGGAGTAGCGACTATTGATCCGATAAAGGCCCGCCATAGGCCCATCCCCTACCTTAAGGCTTACGATCTGGTGCTGATGACCCGGGATATGCCGTCGGCACCGGAACTGTATGGACGCAATCGTTTGGGCTTCTGGTATAAGGTGGCAAGATGCGGGCACGCCCTGCTGAGGTTCTACCGGGGGTTAAAGCATTTCGCAAGGCGCAGCATGGGTCTGCCCGGAAGCGGGGGAGGTTATCTTCAGTAGGTCAGACACTCTTTGACCTTGCCCCAAAAGAGTGGACACAGAGTTAAGCACATAACGAGTAAAACTGCCGTTCGAACTCAGCAGGGCT
>MWJR01000050.1 GCA_002127415.1 Calditrichaeota bacterium AABM5.125.24 | reverse complement strand
CAATCCATACCAGATCGAAATCGTGATCCTCACCCACGATGCCGATCACCGGTCGGTCCTCAGCGGAGAAGGCAACTATGGAGCATACCAGCGTGGGGCCATCGGCTTCAAAGTTGAACTTGCCCTCCTGAATGTCGGTAATCCGGGTCTCCCATTCCGCGTCACGCTCACGTTCCCACACGACGAAAGTCAACTCCTCGCCGAAACGAAATCCATTGATGCCGCCCTCTTCCTCATCATTATTGGGGTTGTCGTCCCGCCAGGCGGCCAGGCCGAGCATTTCCCCCTCTTCAGTCACCACCGATGCGCCGGCACAGATGCTGTCCGGGGTTATAACCCCAACCCAGTCCCCTTCGAGTAGATCCTCGCCGTTAAGAGTCTGCTCCATAAGGAGTATGCTCATATTGGCGTCGGTCTCTTCAAACTCGAAATCCTCCGGCTGAGCCAGAACAAGCTGAGTCGAGGCGAAGAGAACCACCATCGACAGCGATAAAATCGGAAGCCTGCTGAGATTCATTTTACCTCCCTGAACTTTCGGCAGTCAGTTAGACCCGAGCATCGGATGCAAGATCCGGGACGGCAGGCGGCGAGAAGCGGTAAATCGATGAAAAATCCTGCTGCCCTGGGGAAAACGGCAAGTGCAGTGCACAGAGGTCACCGTGACGGCCGCGGGTAATACGTGAAGATTATTAGATAATGCGCTAAAGTTAATCTCGTTTAACCGCCTTGTCAAGTGCTAACTGCAATAAGATGATGCGGCAGTTATGCCAAATATGGTAAAATTTTGCCCCCGAGATGTTGATATAAATCACTAAGATCGGATATAATGCTACTGCTACTTCATAAAAATCAACCTCATCGACCGATTCTGTCCTGATACAATAATGCGGCAGACATATTCACCGCTTGCAAATCCCCCTGGATCGATCCTTACCCTCCGTTCCCCCCCCGGTAGTTGTCGGTCGAACAATACGCCGACTTTGCGTCCACACAGATCGAACAACTCAAGGCGAACAACCGAAGGATACGGCAGCACCAACGAAACCCAACCGGCACGGTTCATTGGGTTCGGATATATGCCCTTCAGCACGAACGATGCAGGGGTATCCGGGATGCGTGGCGCCGGACTTCCGCGCAGCTCCAGCTCCACGGTCGTCTCATGAGGCACAATGTTGTGATAGAGGGTATCCTGATCGACGAAGCAGGTATCGCCATCCACGATGAAAGCCGTCGCCAGCGTGTCCCAGCCGCCGTCGCGACTCCAGAAACGGAAGGTGAAAGACTCACCTTCTACAAACCCCTCAACTACCTCCCCAGTCTCAGGGTCGTCGCCGAAGGCCCAACCCGCGGCCATCTCCTCATCCGCATCCCAGACTATCAATCCCGCCGGCACGCCACCGGGGGTGATGATGCCTATCTGGTCGAGGTCCCCGGGTGGAAACCGGTTATCCCCTTCAAAGATGGTCACTCCCGAGCAGATGATATGGTGCCTGTTGCCGGTCGGGGTGGGGGTATAGTGGCGTCCCCCTTCCTCCATATCGAGTATCACGATATCTGAAGCCTGCCAGGTCGGCGAACCCTCGAGCAGAAAGATACCTTCGATGTCAGTCTCGGCCTCCTCCGAGTCATCCCAGTAACGGAAATTATACTCCTCCCGCTCCCTGAAGCCGTCTATCTCCGGGGTGAGCCCATCATCTCCCCAGGCAGCCAGACCGATACCCTGCTCCGGATTATTAATAACGGTTGCGCCGGCACATAAACCTTCCGGTGTAAATACTCCCAACTCATCCCCCTCCTCGATATGGCGACCGGTCAGAACCAGGTCGCGCACCAGGACGGAGGCGTTAACGTCTGTGGTGTCGAAGTCAAAGTGCTGACACATCCCCGGGTTCGCCAGCAAAATGACACTAACAACTAATACCGCTGTCCAGATCTTACTCAAATTCCCGCACCAAGCTTTATATATTAGGATTGGTAGGGGCGCGATTCATCGCGCCCGTTGCAGGGCGTCATAAGCATGTCCCTGTGAAAACAGGGATGCCGCCCCTACCATTCCAGTGCAGGGCGTCATAAGCATGTCCCTGTGAAAACAGGGATGCCGCCCCTACCATTTCAGTTCGTTTACAACCCAATCAACGCAGCAGGATGGCCTTCCGCATCTGGAGGAAAGAGCCGGCCTGGATGCGATAGAAATAGACGCCGCTGGCCATACCATCGGCATCGATGATGACCGAATGACGACCGGCAGGCCTGTCGCCAGAAGCAAGAACCGCTACCAGTCTTCCCGCCGTATCGAACAGCTCCAGCCGCACACGCGATGCCTCAGGCAGGTCGTAACGGATCCGAGCCAAGGCGTTGAACGGATTGGGATAGGACGGGTAGAGGACGAACTTATCGGGAATGAACCGACCGAGGGCCAGCCGTCCCACCGCTATGGCGTCGGGCTGGAACTGCACACTACCGCTCATCCATTGAACCTCGAGATCCACCTCAGCCGAACCGTCCCAGCCGACCAGCGAGAACGGCTCTCCACCCGATAGACCCGATTCGCCGTAATCGCCTCTACCCCAGACGGCAAGACCGCACATACCGTCATCGTTGACAACACCTGCACCGACTACCCGGCCATTCGGGTCGCAAGCTGCTATTTCTATCAGCCCGGGTGCCACATCCAGAAGAAGCACACTCATATTGACCATCGTCGGGGCGGGCAGCGTAAAGCGCAGCGGCGATAACGGTTCCGACCCCTGCAGTTCATCGCCCATCTGATAGACGAGCTCAGCAGTGGAATCCATCTTCACCTGATACCCCTCACCTTCATCCATCTCCCCTATGTTGCTGAACCCATAGGCAGGAATATAGAAGAACCCGAATCCGTCTTTGACGATGATGAGCTCCTCTTCAATCCCGGCCAGGGCCACCCTTGCGTCGATGGCATCACGTGGATAGTAGGCGATAAGCTGCCACCCCTCCTCGAGCAGGATGGGATGGTCGGAGGCGAGCCTGATGCCCGGCACCTCGAGTCGGTCAGATCGAGAGAGCTTGAACTGATAGCCCTCAGCCTGGTTCCAGAGTGGGATGTCGTAGTATTCCCTATCCGGCATGATGAAATTACCTTCACCATCCTTGACCAATATCAAACTCCCGTCATCAACCAGCGGCTGTATGATCTCTCTCATCTCTTCCGGTTCCGGCGTGATATTCAATGAGACCAGATTCCAGCCGAGCTGGAAGGTAAGTGTGCGCTGGGTCAGTCCGCCCTCCTCGGTTACGTCAACCTGAATCGGCAGTTCAGCCGGACCGCCGCGGCCGTTATGCGTAAACCGGATGATGGAACACAGTTCGACCATAGCGGGGAAGCCGAGGGTGTTGAGATGAACCGTGAAATCTCCCGATCCCTCGGCGGCAATCTCTCCGGCCATCGGTTCGAGTGATATCCAGTCCCGGCGGGGAGTGATCTGCCAGACCGCCACAGCATCAGGATTGCCCTGCAGAAGCCCGACCATAACCCAGCTATATGGGGCCCACACCTGGGTCATCTCACAACCGCCGGCCCGACCTTCATTGGGGACCGGAAGATCTGCTACAAACAGGTAATCCTCCTCATCCGGATTGCACTTGAGCAGACGAGTGTCGCCCTCGTCTGAATTGGAAAACAGATAGAGCGGATAGCCGTCCTCATCATCCGGACAGTAAGCCAGCCCATAGACCAGCTCCTCTTCGGGCATGGCAAACCCCCGCAATTGTCCCCCCCCCTCCCGGTCAATGGCAATCAGATCCCCCGTCAGATCACAGACCCAGAGCAGCTCCCGGTCCGAGTCGTAGGTCAGGCCCCGATTGTCGTTGAGAGGGCCCTCGAATGAGCCGGCCAACTCCCCATCGAGAGTAAAGCTATATATGGTCCCTTCATCGGCGCCCCACATCAGCACACCGTCCCAGGCCAGATCGCGCATCCCGTTCCTTGAATCGGAAAACTGCTCTAACGAATCGATATACTCGCCATCCCGGTCTAAGATGTAAATCAGGTTGGGTAGATTGCCGCTGTTTCCCCCCGCCACGAAGAACTTGTCATCCACAAACGCCACCGCATTGAGCCTGTTATCTCCGACTATCTCAGCGGCCGGGAAGTCATCCCTCAGCACAAATGGATCAATCTGTTCCTCCTCCGGAAACAGCAGCTCAGCCTGGAAGGTTACCGGTCCGTTGCCTCTATTCTCGGCATTGAAACCCTCATCGTGCGTGTCGTCAAAGGGCACCGGAACATCCATACCATCAATCAATAGATCGAATGTCGCGAACCTTAATCCGATGTTGAACTCGACCTCTCCGTCCACCCCGACTTCGACCTCACCCTCGAAGAGGAGGAAGTCATCAGCCCGGCAGGTGAGCTGGTAGCGCAGCGCCGGTGCCTGCTCGAACTGATATAACCCCTCTTCATTACTGATTGTGGTGTAGCCGCCGGGGGTCAGTTCAACCACGGCTCCGGAAACCGCCTCGTCATTGGCGAGGTTGAACGCCCGCCCTGCGATGAGCCCGTAGCCGGCCACGGCCATCCCGTTGAACGCAACTTCAAGCGGGGAATGGACATCCGGGTCGTTATGCTCGATCAGTATATCCCCTTCGAATATCCCCTCTTCGAGCGGTGTGAATATGACAGTGATGGTCTCTTCCTGACCCGGTGCGATCCTGATCACAGTCGGATCGAAGCTGACCGCCTCGGCGATCTCTACGGAGGCACTCACCTGGACATGCAGCCCGGTTCCCTCTTCGTTGGTATTGGCTATGGTCAATTCCGCCAGACCGGGATCACCCTCAGGAACACTAACCGACCGCACCTCCTCTTCGGCAACGGCTATCTCGGGCGGCCAGCCGACGTGGAAGTCGCGGCCCATAATCAGCGGCTCGGTGGGGATGTCATCCCGTGAGACGCGGTGATACATAAAGGGGTTCTCGGTAGCCTGTCCTTCACCCTGAGGGGTGCCGCCGGGATCGAGGTCCAGCACGTAGCTGATATGCAGGTTATCATCCACAACCTCGGCCAGGGTGCTCCAGGACTCGCTGGCGCCCTCCCCGGGTTGTGAGTTCTGAGCCGGTGTATCAGTCAAGTTGGTCGCTTCTGCCCAAGTTCTGCCGCCATCGAGGGAGACGGTCGCATATATCTCGCCGTTTATCAGGCCGTTGGCAGCGGTTGCCCCCTGGGGGGGATAAACGGTCCCAACGGCATACAGCGCGCCGTCTTCCGCCACACCGACGGACGGGAAGGATATATTCATCCGCCAGGCACCCTGGTTCCCATCAGCGGCATACCAGGCGTCGGCGATCAGGCTCAGCTCGCCGGACTCGCGGTCCCAGTGCCAGACCAGGTTCTTCCTGTCATCATAGGCCGTCCAACCCTGAGCAGAGTTACGATCCGGGTTCTCCACCAATAACGCAGCGGAGAAGACCACGTGAAGATTATCGTCGGCATCGTAGCAGGCATCGACATGGTGATAAGGCCGCAGGGTGTCACCCAGGTAGAAGGGGCTGTTCTGGTTCTCGTCGATGTCGGAACGGATGATGTCGGTGATGTTGATGGGGTTTCCCCAGTCAAACTCCTCGCCGTCATCAGATTCGATTACCAGTATGTTGTTGTTCATCGCTCCACCCAAGGAAAACCCCTGCCAGCGGTTGCCCTCTTCATCCTGGTCGTATGCAGGAACCATAAAGACCAGAGCCACCTTATCGCTGGCCTGAGATGCCGCGACCGTGTAACCTAAACCCTTGACCTGCCAGACGATGACCGGATCGGTGAACTCCCACTCATCATCCTCGTTTATCCAGCCGCGAACATACTGCATATCAAGCGGAAAGGCCTGGTCGGGGTGGTTGCGTGACAGGAGATGCGAGCGGCCGTTGCGGTCAATTGTGCCGTGGGGCCAGACGAAGTTCCTGTCATCGTCGCGCGGGTTCTGATGGACGGTAAAGGCGCCTTCCCCCAAGTCGGCATCCTGGGCGATGCACCCCCAGTAGTTCTCACCTCCGCCGACCTGGGTGTGAAAGATCGGGATTGCACCCACATCCGGGGCGTAGCCGATGTTGTTGTATCCGGCCCGGTCGGCTTCGTCAACCTGAACCCCATCCTCAAACTGCGGCTCATCATCCACAACATAGTTGTAGAATGTATGCCGCTCGCTGACCGGGTCGGCTGCAAATCCCTTCATCCAGACCAGATGAACATTCCCGTCCTCATCCACGACAATCATCTTTCCTGTAGTAGTGTTAGCCTGGTAGTCGTAGAAGGTGGTTCCCACCTCGAACCGCTCCCCCACCAGGTCGGCCTCATCACGCCGTGGCGCATAGGGCCCGTGACAGGCCTGAACCTCATACCGCTCAAAGCCGGTGAGCGCCGGTGCCACACCTGACCCATCAGCCGGCGGCTGGTCACTCCAGGCAGCCGGAATAGCTACTAAGACCGCTAAAATAGCTATTATCAGGTAATCGTGCTTGTCCCAAGCCCGAACGTCGCGGTTGAGACAACCGCGACTACACTTCAACGTTCTCATCCTCACCTCCCGGCATTCAACCTGAAAAACACACCTGAAAAAGACGTCACCGAATTAACGCTAACTTGCGAACAATCCTCCTCTCCGGAGTTGCCAGCTCGAGAAGGTAGATGCCGCTCGACCAGAGCGAGGCATCTATCCCGTATGAATGCCACCCGGCCGGGAACCCCCTGACCGGAAGCTCAAATACCTTACGGCCACGGATGTCGCGCACCGTCAGCTCGACACCGGCCGCTTCCGGCAGGCCGAAGCTCAGCCTGATCCGGCTGTTAAACGGGTTGGGGTAGATCCTGTCTATGACAAACCCGGTCGGAACAGCCCTCACCGGTGAGCTCAGCTCCACCACGGTGAAGCCATCAGTGCTGTAGGTCAGTTCGCCGTGTAATACCTCGGCCTCTGGGATCATTTCCTCCCCTGAGTAGCGAACCACCAGCGAGAGAACATCCCCTTCCGCAGCACCGTCACGCTCGGGTGTCATCGGATCATCGCCTCGGATGATTATACCGTAAGGTCCGGCGTCCGCCGCATCGAGCAGTATGCTTCCGGCCGGGAACCGCTCCGCGCCGGCCAGGACAACCACCTCCGCTCCGGAACGGAAACATGTGCGATGCAGCGCCGTGATCAGAAGGCTCATATCCGAGCCGGTTGGGGCTGTTCTGATTGTCAAAGGAGGCTGAGACGGCTCCCTCACTACAGCCAATTCATCGCCGGGGTTGTAAACCAGATCGATTTCCTGTGATACATTTATCTTGAAGCCCTGCCCCGGCAGCATATCACCCAGACCGTAGTAGTTATGTTCCGGCGCCATAAAATCGCCGTAGCCGTTCTTGGCTATCACCAGCACATCGAGTATCCCCTCAAGCGCCACCCGCGCATCTACGGGATGATCCAGAAGATAACCGACCGAGTTCCACCTTTCCCTTAAGAATATCGGTGTGTCCGGCGGGGCCTTGACACCGTTGACTGTAAAGCTGTCGTCTTCGATGACGTAGATCATATAGGCAGCCAGGAGGTCCCACTCGCCCAGGCCGACATAGCCGAAGCGCGGGAACCAGAATCTGCCAAGACCGTCCTTGACCAGAACCAGATTTCCCCTCTGGTCAACCTCGGAGAGGATCTGCGTGACGTCCAGTTCTGACGGTTGAACATATATCGAGACCAGGTTCCAGCTCTCCTCCAGGGGGACGGTCTGGGTATCGGGTGGGACCACAGCCAGCCTTACCACACTGCGTTCACCGATCCTGAACCGGGAGGGGCCTTCTACAATCTCCGCATCCGCTGTATATTCGTGGTCTTCCAGACCGTCCCAGATGATAAACTCGAACGGCTCACCGATCCGGAAGGCACCATCGGCAATATAGCCACGGAACTCGGCCGGCGGGCTGACCCACCTCACAGCACCCCCGATCTCCCCGCGAGGCGTCACAACCGCAATCTCGCTGCCGACGGAGATTTCAACACCCTCAATCTCGGCCGATTCGATCTCGAATGTCATATAAAAATCGGTCTCTTCAGGGGGGTCGAAATGCCTGAACCCCTCGACGATCTCCACCTCCAGGCTGGCGACAGCCTGCTCCCCGCCGAATGCCATCACCGACAGCTCCGCCGAATAGTCATCCTCCTCGGCGGCATCGGGAGGAATATTTATGGAGATTGTTATATCAACCGCTTCCCGCGGCTCTAACTGTCCAGATATCGGCTCACAGCTCAACCAGCCGGCACGCCGTCCTATCTCGAATCCCACAAGCCGCTGAGGGGAGCTTCCCACTATTCCGCCGATAATCCACCGGTTCGCATCCCAGCTTCCGGTGATGAAGCAGCCGGTTGGTGCGCCGTCATACTGGTGCACCCGTTCGATGTTGCCTTCCCGCGGATCAGCACGGTAGATGCCGGTGGTGCCGTCATCTTCACGGTTGAAGACATATAGCGGCATACCGTCCGGTTCGAAAGGACGGCAGGCCATACCATAGACCCCGGTAAGACCGTGCCCATCCCACTGGAACTGAACCTGTTCGTCGCGGTCAACCAGATACCACGGACTGTCCCATTCCGCCGCCCAGAAGCCGTCTGCCTCTGGGTCGTAAGCCAACGCGCGGTTCGCCGTCAGCGGGGCACCCGCCTGCTGACCGGCCGTCTCACCATCGAGCGTGAAGGAGTATATGTTCCCGTCCTGTGAACCGTAAAGCAGCTCCCCGTCCCAGGCCAGGTCGCGTAGCCCCCAGCCCACAGCCTCCAAAGGCTGTCGGAAGGCACGCTGAAGTTGCCCGTCCCAGTCGAGCACCAGGACAGTAGCGCCGTGGTCGGCGTCCCCTGAGGTCAGGTAAAACCGACCCTCGGCATACTCAGCCCCCATAATCCGCTCATAACCGGTGATCTCGGTCAGATTGTAGTCAAAGACAACATCCCAGGGGTCGTCACGACCAGGGCCGGCGCCGCTCACCGACCGTGTGCTCCGGCCCCGAACCTCATCCCGCATAACGACCGGTGTAGTTACCAACCTGATCCAGTAGGGGAGGTCAATACTGCCCCTGTTGTCCAATGTAAAGTTGGCGTCAAGCCTGTCATCGCCGCCGAGGGGGAAATCGAATGCTGCTATGTCGACCTCCACCCGGGGTCGGTAAAGCTGTAGATTCTGATATACTACCTGGCCGGGTTCAAGCTCCACTTCCACCTCGGCATCCCGGTATCCGGGTTGCGAAGCCGTCACCACCACCTGACCGGACATCAGCCCCGACAGGGTGTAAGATCCATCCTGACCGGAAGTGGCGATTACCCGCCCCGCCTGAACCTGTCTCTTATACACATCT
>MWJR01000055.1 GCA_002127415.1 Calditrichaeota bacterium AABM5.125.24 | reverse complement strand
CTTCTTCGGGTTGAAGTTGTCGGGTTGTGATTTGTGCATTTTTCTATTCATGTTTCTATTGCCTCTATTTGGTTTTTTGTCGATGGAACACTTTGAACTATCTGTTTAAAGGGCTCCTCGCTGTTTCGAATGGGTAACCCCCAATTGTCATTCCGGTGTAACAGGCTGTCCGAAAGTGTAAGATTTGGCAAGGAGGACGCCCCCGTCCGCCGTCCAAGCTATTGTTTTTATGGGCGCACGAGTGCGATGCCCTTATATAATTGTTAATTCGCCTTGTCTTGATCCTTTTAATTTGCTATCTTTTTACAAGGTCGGCATTTGAAAGGAGACAAGATGGAACTCGATCTTTCAGAAAATTTTTGCCCTAATCCCGAATGCGAGAATTATGGGGTTCGTGACGCTGGAAACATCACAACCAGCACTACCTTCGACAAGCAACGCATTCGACTTCTTCGCTGCAAGATTTGCAACAAACGCTTCTCCGAACGACATCACACGGTTTACTCCGGTCTGCGCTTAGAAGAACAAACGATTACAGACATCCTTTCCTGTCTGGCTGAGGGGGTGAGCATTCGCGGTTGCGCGCGGATTAAAGGTGTCAGCAAGGATACGGTTCAGCGCATTCTCGAGCGCACACGCGTTCATTGCCAAAAGGTTCTGACGGAACTACTTTGCGACCTCAATCTGACCGAATGTCAACTTGATGAGTTGTGATCCTTCATAAAAAAAAGAGTCTTCCCGCACCCCGAGAGACCAAGAGCATCCTGAGTGGGGCGATGCCTGGGTATGGGTGGCATTCAATCCCATAACCAAGTTGATGATTCACGCATTGGTAGGCGACCGGAGCGAAGAAGATGCCAAACGCTTTATCTGCGAACTGGCCGGCAAGCTGAGCGATCAACTTCCGCTGTTCACATCCGATGAGCTGCCCCACTACAGTGAAGCTTTGGTCGAATGCTATTCAACTGAGGTTCCTGTGCCACGAACAGGCAAACGCGGACGTCCACGCAATCCGGTGCGCGAGATTAACCCAAATCTCACCTATGCAACTGTTCACAAAGAGCGTGAAAAAGGACGAGTAGTCAAGGTTGAACAACGGGTTGTATTCGGTTCAGAATCAGATGTTGATACGATCTTGCAGAAATCTACGTTTTCTGATCGGATCAACACCTCCGGTGTGGAACGCCACAATCTGAACCTTCGTCAGCACAGTCGTCGGCTGATAAGGAAGACCAATGGCTTCTCAAAGATCAAGCGTAATCTCGAAGGCCAGGTGCTACTGGTTATGGCTTACTACAATTTTGTTCTGAGTCACGGATCACTTTACATCAAGGGACAAGGGGATCAAACGCCGGCAATGGTGGCGGGCATCACAGATCATAAGTGGTCAATGCGCGATCTATTAACGTATCGTGTGCCAGATAGAATAACAATTATATAAGGAACATTACCTATCTGGTAGGGGCGGCATCCCTGCTTTAGCAGGGACATGCTTATAACGCCCGCTGGACGGGCGCGATGAATCGCGCCCCTACCATTTATGCGATCTCACCGAATAAGCATCAGTTTCACCGACCGTGATATGTCCCGGGTATGTAGCCGCGCGATGTATATACCGCTCGGCACATTCTCAGCATTCCATATAAGGCTGTGACGTCCGGCGACAAATTTGTCATCCGCCAGCACCGCCACCTTCCGGCCGGACAAATCATAGATTGTCAATGCCACTTTTCCAGTCATCGGCAGGTCGAAGCGAATGTTTGTCACTGCGTTGAACGGGTTGGGACGGGGCGGGTAAAGGATGAAGGATGAGGGATGAGGGATGAATTGATCGGAGACATCGGCGAAATTCGACTCGAAGGCTCCCATATCGGGTGCCTCTCCATTATACTCGTCCTCCGGCATATCCACAAGCGTATCCTCTTCCCAGACGAAGAATGCTGTTCCGGCGTTGATGCAGGGGGAGCCCTCAGACAGGGTGAAGTCCTCAGTGAACCGCGGATCGGCGTCGATGTTGCCCTCCAGCCAGTGGACAACGCCGTTGTCGCTGTCAATTATCGATCCCCTGCCCCCCTCAATGTTCGAATTCGCTATAGTTATGCTGCTGGCAGCGCTGTCGGGGTCGAAGTAGATATCCGGAAGGTCGTTGAAGTATAAGATGCAGTTGACAAAAATTGGGTGGGAAGCGGACACGAAGAACGACGGCACAACCCAATCGAGATGTGTCCAACTGAAGTTGAAGTTGCAGTTTATGAAACGCGGGGCGCAGTTTTCAATGCAAGCCATGCCCAGCCCTCCGAAGTTGTCGCTTCCGTTGTTATGTTCAGCGCACCAGAGGAATGTTGGCGTGGCTTCCATTTCAACAAGGATCCCTCCCCCCCGGTCGCAGGAGTAGTTGTAGCTTATGTTGCAACGGGTGACGACCGGACTGCATCCCTGGCTGACTATGATGCCACCGCCTTTCCCATCTGCCCAATTGCTGTCTATGGTGCAGTCGGATATCATCGGCGAACAGTCCATGTAGATATTGACACCGGCCCCATTCCATCGTGCATGGTTGTCGATTATCCGGCAATTCGATATGACCGGATTGGAACCTTCCCCAATCCATATCCCTCCACCCCCGCTTCCAACTGAATTGCTGGCGATGAAGCAGTCTGTAATGACCGGATGCGCCTCCGGCTCGCAGCTTATCCCGCCGCCGCTGCCTTGAGCGTAATTCTCGACAACGTTACAATTACATATGGTGGGGCTGGAGTTTGAACACCTGATCCCGCCGCCGTTACCGTCCGTGTATCCGTTGCAGATGGTGAAGCCGGTCAACAGGGCATCTTCCGTCTCGCCACTCTCAAACGTCACCACCGTGCCGCTGGAGTCGCCGTCGATGACAGTCGAATCGATATAAGTGGTGTCTTCGGTGGTCAGGAAGAGGCTGCCGACGAAGATGTCCTTGCCCAGGAAGTCGATGTTCTCGACGTATGTCCCCGGACTCACCAGCACCGTATCCCCATCCTCAGCCGCATCGATGGCGCCCTGGATGGCGTCGAAGTAGCCCTTCACCCAGCCGTCTTCCCCCATCAGTTTGACTTTCGTCCCGCAGGGGGTGATGCTGCCGGTGTTATCCCCGCCGTCGTATTCGAAGAAGTAGGCAGGGTGTGAGAACGGGCCGCTCGGCTCCTGGTGGATGTCAAAGCCCTGGTAGGCGCCGCCGGGATAATCGACCAGGCCGGGGCCGGGCTGGTTGTCCTCGCCGTAACCGAGATAGGCGGACTCGAACAGAACCAGCAGCGCGGTGGCGTCGCCGGTCTCGTCGTCGTAAGTGAATTCCTCGACCGTTCCCGCCAGGCAGGTGTGTTTGAAGCGGTTCTCTTGGTCGCGCCCCCAGTAGTTGACCGCCCATTCGGCATCCGTCCTGACCACACCGAACAGCGGCTCCTCGCCGGTCGGACGGTATTGCTGGTCGAACCAGTCGTGATCCTCGTTGACCCAGGGCAGCCGTCCCTCGCCGTTTCTCCCTCGGGAGTCCCAGTGATTTCCGGACACGCCCTGACACTGGTAGTCGGGAAGACCGCCCTCGATGTTCATCTGGAAGCTGTAGAACTCGGGGTCGGGGAAGACGTTGTCCATCCACTCCCCTTCGCCGAGGGGCTGGTAGTGGATGGTGAATGTGTCGAGGACGGCCGCGCCCAGGCCTCCGGTTTCGGAGGCGCCGTTGCCGGTGATGCCCCCCTCCGGGCTGAGCTCGGTCCCCTCGCCGCCGATGAGAATAGTGGTGGACTCCGCTATCGTCATCCCGGCGCTGAACAACATGCAACCGATGAAAAACAATGACTTCAACACTTTCATTTCAGTCCCTCCTCTACAACCGTTCAGAAAAGCCAACACACAACGCGCACAAGGCGCTATGATACAGAGAATGACAATATAAAATATACATCATTCGCATTCTCATTCCAATTCGATCTCAACCACCTCGATCTTTATACCCCGTGCATTCAACTCATTAAGGAATTCATCCGGCGGAATGGATAGCTCCTGCCGGAGGACGCCCCGATCCGATATCCTCCCGTCCAATATCATCCGCGCCACGATAGCCGCTGAGAAGCCGGTGGTGCGCGCCATAGCGGTCAGACCGGTGTCGGGATCGAACTGGTCCATCATCCGCCACTCCACCCGCATCCTGTTTATCGGGGTGGCCTGTCCAGCTTGCTGGACAGGTTTCTTCTCTTCTCTTCGACCCTCAGCCCACCCTTTCAAGATAGCCACATCCTCATCGACCCACCCCAGCCGTTCCAGCAGCTTCCCCAACAGCCTTCGCGGGGCTACCTTCAGGTCATCGCCCAGATCGATCGGCTCGGTATCGAGCAGTCCCAGGTCGAGCAGCAGTTTCACCCGCCGCAGGTGGCCGGGGTAGCGCAGGGTCTTATAGTCAAGCACCTGCACATCACCGGCGAAGGTATCGACCATCGTGGAACTGCCCCCCGAGGTGTGGAACGCCTCGAGGACACCATATGGCGGCCCGACAACGACCTGCTCTCGGCCGGTCAGCGGTGGAATCTCGACGCTCCGACCCCCCTCAATGACCCTGACCGGCTCAGAATATTCGTTGGCAAGACCATCAGGTGAGAAGAGCAGACCATAGAACAGCGGCGGTTTCGGCTCCTGAGGCAGACCGCCGACGCTGAAGTGGAGCTCATCTATCTCATCCAGCTTTCTTCGCGCATCCCCGGCCAGGACATTGACGATCCCCGGCGCCAGCCCACAGTCGGGGATTATTGCAACTTCAGCCGCCTTCGCATCAGAATCCAGCTCAAACTGACGTGCCACCACCGCATTGTTGCCACCCAGATCGACCCAGTGCGAGCCCGACTCAACCGCCAGTGAGGTGAGCTGACAGTTCAGATGATACGATGCTGCGCCTATGGTAAGATCGACCTCCGACATCAGCCTGCGAACCAGATCAATATCACCGGCATCACCGACGACGGTCTCGAGCCCAGCATCACCGACGAAACTGACCAGGTTTCGAGCCGCCTCCGGTTCGCGGTCGAGTATGATGAGTGGGTATTGTGGCTGCCGATGCTGCAGGTCAAAGGCTATGGCTCTCGCCATCCCCCCCGCGCCTACAAGGAGAACTTTTCTGTGTTTATGTATCACAATGAATCACACCTGAATACAAATAAAAGAGGGCGGGCTGCTGCCCGCCCTCACCATATTGACGTGCTCCATGTGGGCGCACCGCCGTGCGCCACTACGTGAGGCAATCAGTTAACCGGCCGCAGCCTTACTCTCTCCTTCGACTATCTCCTGCGCCTGAACGGCGGCGATGGCAGCCATGTTGACGATGGTGTCCATCGACGAGCCTCGCTGCAGCACATGGTAGGACCTCGACAGTCCCATCAGTATCGGGCCGATGGCCTCGGCTCCGCCCAATTCCATCAGCAGCTTGTAGGCGATGTTGCCGGAGGTCAGGTCGGGGAATATCAGGACGTTGGCCGCCTCCTTGAGCTGGCTGAAGGGGAAGTCCTTCTGGAGGACCTCCTCGTCCACCGCTGCATTGGCCTGCATCTCGCCGTCGATGACCAGGTCAGGGCGTCGGCGACGAACAATCTGAACAGCCTCCTGTGCCAGACGGGCCAGCGGATGATCCACCGAGCCGAAGTTCGAGAAGGAGAGCATCGCAACCCTCGGTTCGATGTCGAAACGGCGGGCTGTTTCAGCAGCTGAGATGGCGATTTCGGCCAGGTTCTCAGCGTCGGGGGTGATGTTGACTGTCGTATCGGCACAGAATATGACCCGCTTCTTGAACATCAGCATATAGAGCCCGGAGGCGTGTTTTATCCCTTCCGCAAGCGGTATGACCTGCAGGGCCGGCCGGATCGATTCGGGATAATGGCGGGCCTCGCCGCACACTACCGCATCAACCGCTCCGTGGAGCAGTAGCATTGGACCGTAGTAGTGCCGGCGGCCCATATAGCGCCGGGCCTCCTTCAGGGTGATACCCTTGCGGGCACGCATCTCAAAGAAGCGCCGTATCATAGCCTCCCTGAGCGGGTGCGTGGCAGGGTCAAGCAATTCGACGCCATTCAGGTGAACCGATAGCGAGTCGGCTGCCGCCCGAATATCGATCTCCTTGCCAAGCAGGACCGGAACGCCGATCCCCTCCTCAACAATGCGCGCCGCGGCGCGGATGATATGTTCGTCATCCCCCTCCGGGAAGGCGATGCGGACCGGCTTGCCCCTGGCGGTATAGCGCTTGGCCTTGTTGATCATATGCCGCATCATCTCCTTCGAGAGTCCGAGCCTCCGTTCGAGCTCTTCCAGGTATATGTCGAAGTTGGATATCGGCTGGCGGGCCACGCCGGATTCGCAGGCGGCGCGAGCCACCGCGCTGGCCTCCCACAGCAGCACCCTGGGATCAAATGGCTTGGGAATGAGATACTCCCGTCCGAACTCAATCTTATCGACCCCGTAGGCGTGACAGACCACTTCGGGCACATCCTCCTTGGCCAGGTCAGCCAGCGCCCTCGATGCGGCGACCTTCATCTCCTCGTTGATGGCCGTGGCGCGGACGTCGAGCGCGCCACGGAATATGAACGGAAAGCCGAGGACATTGTTGACCTGGTTCGGGTAATCGCTGCGGCCGGTGGCCATAAGCACGTCCGGACGAGCCGCCATGGCGTCAGGGTAGCTGATTTCGGGATCGGGATTGGCCATAGCGAAGACGATGGGATTGTCGGCCATCGATCGAACCATATCCTTGCTCACCACGTCAGCCACCGACACCCCGCAGAACATATCAGCCCCCACCATCGCATCCTTCAGGGTTCTGGCGTCGGTGCGGTGAGCGAACTGGGCCTTGTATTTGTTATATCTGGGGTGGTCGGGGTCCATATCCTCCCGTCCCTTGTAGATCGCCCCTTTGCTGTCGCATAAAACCACATTTTCAATCCGCACGCCGAGGGTGACATAGAACTTGGCACAGGCGATGCCGGCCGCGCCAGCGCCGTTGAAGACCACCTTGATCTCGCTTAATTTCTTTCCCACCAGTTCACAGGCGTTCAGAAGCGCGGCTCCCGAGATTATGGCTGTGCCGTGCTGGTCGTCGTGGAAGACCGGTATGGACATCTCCCCCTTCAATCGCTCCTCTATGTGGAAACAGTCCGGGGCAGCGATATCCTCGAGGTTGATCCCGCCGAAGGTCGGTTCGAGCAGCTTGCAGGTCTCAATAATCTCATCGGGAGTCGTGGCGTCCAGCTCGATGTCGAACACATCCACGTCGGCGAACCGCTTGAACAGCACACCCTTACCCTCCATCACCGGCTTGCTGGCCAAAGGGCCGATATTGCCGAGCCCCAGAACGGCTGTGCCGTTGGTGACAACCGCCACCAGATTCCCCTTTGCGGTGTAGCGGTAAACATCATCAGGATCCTTATGGATCTCCCGGCACGGTTCGGCCACGCCGGGGGTATACGCCAGCGACAGGTCATGCTGAGTCACACACGGCTTGGTAGCGATAACCTCGATCTTACCCACCCTGGCACGTGAATGGTATTCCAGGGCTTCCTTTTTTGAAATCATTGGTGCTCCAGGTCTTAACCGTAGGGGCGCACCGCCGTGCGCCCCTATTATTGTTTATCATTACGGTCCCGGGGGGAGCGCACGGCGGTGCGCCCCTACCAGACACAACTCACTGTTTCTCGAATATAACCTGTCTAGGCTTAAATCTCCCCCAACATCTTCACAAACTCGCGAAACACTCTGTCATC
Source organism: Calditrichaeota bacterium AABM5.125.24 (assembly GCA_002127415.1). GTDB lineage: Bacteria > Electryoneota > AABM5-125-24 > Hatepunaeales > Hatepunaeaceae > AABM5-125-24. The sequence goes on along the minus strand of MWJR01000055.1, from coordinate 1,599 downwards.
CACCTTTACATTAATCCATTCCCTCATCATCCGCAGGGCAGGGAAGATGCGGTATGCGCTGCGATATGTGCGCCGGGTGGTCAGTGCGTCATAGATATCGGAACAGCTGATTATTCGCACGTCGAGCTCGAGCTGGGAGCTGCTGAGGCCGTGGGGATATCCATGACCGGTCAGCTCCTCGTGGTGATGCCTGACCGCATACAAGACCTTCTTGGACAGCTCTCCGTGGGAGTGCAGCGACATATAGCCATAGATGGGATGCCGCTTCATTATGGTGAACTCCTCGGTGGTCAGCGGGCCGTCCTTATTGGTTATACCGGGGTCGATAAAGGCCTTACCGACATCGTGCAGCAGCGCACTCTGCCCCAACTCATACAGCTCCACACCGTCCTTGAATCCCAGCCTCTTACCGAGGGCTACTGAGTAGGTCATCACATTTACTGAATGAGTATAGGTATAATAGTCGATGGAGCTGATATCTATCAGATGCTCCAGTGCAGCGGGGCTTCTCAGGATATATTCTACCGCATGCTCAACAGTCCGTTTGGCCCTCCTGACCTCATCCCTCGACCTCGGATCGGATAGAAGCACCTTGATCAGATGAGTGGTAGTCGAGTATAGAACACCGGCCTTTTCCTGATCGGTGTGCTTCTTGCCGACAAGAACATGTCTTAGGTTGGCTTCCAGGTAGTTGCTTAACGACCGGCTGTGGTCGCTGCGAACGAAGATATGGGTGTGCCGGTTCTCGCGCAGCCTGCGGCGGACCCCCTCGTCGAACGGAAAGCCGGGTTCACGATACTTCACATATTTATCCGTCCCGATCTGGAGATATAGCTGACAATCGATGACGGAGTCGGTGTAAAGGGTCGCCAGCGATATGCCGATATATTCAGGTTGTTTAACAGCGGCCTTCACCGGCACCGGCATAACTGTCGAAGTCTCTATGGTTTGAGGGGACATCTATCTGTTTATACTAACGTTGGATTTGACCACCCAGGCGTCTGAATAGCCCTCTCGACGAAGCCGCTCGCAGAACCCGGCCGCCTCTTCACGGCCGACGAAATCGCCGATGCGGACCTTGTATTGCGGGGCTTCATATACCATATATACGGCATATTCATATTGAGCTTGTGTGGCTCGCATCACACCTTCAGCAGCCTTCCGCTCCCTGCCGGCGAAAAGCTGAACCCGATATCCCTCCACCACGCGGGGGTAGTCCGGATCCTCGGGCTCACCCTCAACTATGGTCACGGACGGGGCTTTAAGGCGGTAGGGTTCGGCACTCAGCTCCGGCGGTGTAGCGTAAAAGACGGGCAACTGAGGCCTGAGCGGGGGCAGGTCCTCGACCTGACGGGGCGGATAAGCCGCCGTCGAGTCAGCCGCCATCGCCCCTCCCACACCGCCCGAAGCACCCGAGTCACCGGCATATCGGGCTGCACAGCCCAGGAAGAGTAGCCCGGCAACAATATATGCCAGCGATCTAACACCCATTATCGGTTTTATTCATCATTCATCTTTCATCTATAGCGATTCTCGAATGTTTTTTCAAGTGTAGAATAAATAAATAGATAAACAGTTGCATGGTGACTTATTTATTTG
>MWJR01000056.1 GCA_002127415.1 Calditrichaeota bacterium AABM5.125.24 | reverse complement strand
CTGGATACCGGCCCCCTGCTTTCGCAGGGGCATGCTTCGCCGGTATGACAAGTGTCTACAATAAAGTGCCCTGATTAGTATTCCCGATAAGGAAAGGAGGGTTCATGAATTTCGTCAAACTTCGTTCTTTGACAGCTGAAGAAGCTCTGGTTCTTCGTGTAAAGCTTCGTCGTCCGACCCTTCCTGTGCGTATCTGGGAACGGTATCGGATCATCGATCAAGCTCAGAAGGGGTTCAATCCAAAAGTGATCGCTGATCGTGTGGGATGTCATTTCACCGTGGTGGACGACTGGATTCACCGCTTTAACCAGTCCGGCTTCAGCGACTTTGAAAAGACGCCCAATCCCAACGGACGGCCACCAATCCTTACCAATTCACAGATTCGGGAGCTGATAAAGGTGGCTCTGTCCCGTCCCGAAGACCTGGGATTGCCCTTCACCCAATGGTCAGTGGCTAAGCTTCACGACTATTGCACCAAACGCAAGCTTCTTCCACCGGTCACCAGCGAGTGGGTGCGGCGCTTGCTGCGCCGGGAAGGGCTCTCTTTTCAACGAACGAAGAGATGGAAGCAGTCCAATGACCCGGACTTCGAGGTAAAAAAACCGCATTTTAGAACTTTATGCAAAGGCCCCAGACGATGGGGTTGTGGTCTGTTTTGATGAATGTTTACGCCCATTTGCGAAGTTCGCGTCGGGCGCCCTTATTTCACACAGTATACAGAAATGGCTCTAGTATATTGGTCGGTTCTAATCAGAAGATAATAATTCCCGGAAGGCAGCGACGTTGCGTTCATCGCAATAATTCCTGACCCTGATAAAGAAGTGGTGCGCCGCGTTTCTAAAACGTTTCGACCTGTCACGTCTAATAGCGTAATTGATACAGGCGAAATACTCGGCGACGAAAACGAGACATTCAGGTTATTGTTGAAGGGATTGGGAAAAGCCTCAACGCTTAGCAATTCGGGATATTGTCCCCCGTCATGCGGCATTGATACAGCATTTCTTTGATAGAAGGCTCTTGCGCCGATGTCAGACCTGGTGCCATCGGCATCGCGCGGGGCGTCGGGGTCGCCACGGTCTATGCAGGGTGAGTATGGTGAAAGAAGCGGACCGAAACCATACCACTCGAGTATAGGATCAGCGATTATGTTCGATGAATCAATCTCCTCAATAGGAATAGTGTAAGGGGGTATCCAAGCCGCGAACTCAAATCCCCACACGCAGTTGTATTCGAAGCTCGGCATGCTACCTTGAAAGAAGAGTGCTCCACCCGGAACGGAGTTCAAAAATATATTATTTGTCCAACATATGTTGACAGTTCCATCAATTGCGCCAAACCAAACTGTATCAAATACAAATGTATTATGATCAAATAAGATTTCCTGTCCACTAACTCTTAAGTAATCACTTCTAAATACGCTTCTTGTAACAGTCGTTTCTATGCCATTGCTACACCCAAAGGTACTTCCAGTTGGCTTATCATACACAAAGAAACAGCTGTCGATGGTTAACGTGCGAACGTGGCTTGAACCGAAGCCGCGACTCATAATGCAATTGCGGAATGTAATGTTATCAGCTGAACTAGCATGAATGCCATCTCTGATGTCACAGTTTGAAATGAGTGCATCGTCGCCGACGCTAAGACGTCCTACTATAGTATTATATTCAAAGTTCGGACCTATGTGGTTTAAATGAACACCGACACCCCCCTCTACAAAAGTTCTTCGCATACCACCTCCTACAACACCGACACTTACACGCATATCTGGCAACCCCTTAATGAACCTGCAGTTCTCCACAAAGGAGTATCCTGTGCCGTCAATTAGATGCAATCCACCGTGCACTATGCAATCGTTCAGCCGGAAGCCTGTCCCAATTCCAATGAATCCTGGCTGATCTGTTCGATCTCCAGAGGTAAATTCGAACTCTGAATTACTTGCAGTCACTGTTCCGCCAAGAGTCAATAGAAACATTCCTCCTTCAATGTGTGAGTGAGAGAAGTTCAGCGTCCATCCTCGTGGACGGACACCGTAATCGTAACCTGCGATTGCCATTTCTTCCGCTTCGATGTAGCAATGGTTTATATTCATTTCATAGCCTTGATCCAGGATGAAAGCAGTATCAGGGCACTCAATCTGGGCGTAGTTCCACTCGGTCCGATTACTACCGTGGAACCGCAAGCCTTTCCAGTTCTCGACGTCTTCTGCGAATCGGATCCGAACTGAGTCCTCTAAAAGATCAACGCCCACTCCAAGCGCCTCGAGTGTGCCAAAGATATCGAGTCCCTGTCCTTCGTTGAACCGCACTTCAACCCCTGCCTGAAGTGTCAAGCGCTCTCCTTCTGGCACCCAAGTAGAGTCGATTACAAGGTAAGGATTGCCCTCTCGCGTCCACACCCCCGACACCTCTCCCTCGACCTCGGTCTGGGCTGTGGCGAGGTTAAACATCAGAAAAACAAGGATAAATGCCAGCCAGCGTCTCATCAACTACCCTCTATTGAGCCAAATCGCCCCCGGAGCAGGACACATCGCTCCTATCGTGCAGATACCATTATAACAGGTCATCAGCCCCGTTGTCAAGTATGGATTCTTGATTTTAATTAACCTGAATTATATGTCGTTGATTTCAAGGAAGTTAATGTAATATCCAAGAAGGGGCAAATTTTTCCGGCGTGCGGTCTGCGAGAGGAGAAAACGGGCCTCACTGTCTTGTCACAGCCGCTTTAACAGCAGTAGCTCGACGGCTATGTCATTGAGTAACCTGAACATATCGTCATATATGCAGCGGTCTTCTCATCGGCACAGATATTGCTGAACGACGGTAGGTGCGGCACTCCTGCCGCGCACTTGCCCGACAGGAGTGTCGGGCCTACATAGGAGATGTAGGGTTCAAACCTGAGATTTTAGGGCTATAGAACAGTGGATGCTTTAACCGTTCAGGCTTCATCAGATAGAACAACGGGAACCGGACTGGCTGGTAAAGAGGTGCTGGTCACCGGCGGCACCGGCTCCTTCGGCAGGAAGTTCACCGAGATTGCGCTGCGGGAGGCGGGCCCCGGGCGGCTGGTGATCTTCAGCCGGGATGAACTCAAACAGCACGAGATGCGGATTGGCGGGTTCGATCATCCGAGGCTGCGCTACTTCATCGGCGATGTGCGGGATGCGAGTCGCCTGAAGCGTGCGATGTTCGGCATCGACATCGTGGTCCACGCCGCGGCGCTGAAGCAGGTGCCGGCCTGCGAATATAACCCCATTGAAGCCGTTATGACCAACGTGATCGGGGCCAGGAACGTGATCGACGCCGCTCTGGATGCAGGTGTGGAGAAGGTGCTGGCGCTGAGCAGCGATAAGGCTGTCAATCCGGTCAATCTATACGGCGCCACCAAGCTGGTGGCTGAGAAGCTGTTCGTGCAGAGCAATGCCTATGCCGGGGGGACTGGGACCCGTTTCAGTTGCGTTCGCTACGGGAACGTGGTGGCCAGTCGCGGCAGTGTGATTCCGCTTTTCATCCAGCAGCGCAGGAATGGATTTGTCACCATCACCGACCCCCGTATGACCCGCTTCTGGCTGACGCTGGATCAGGGGGTTCGGTTTGTCATACAGTGTATAGACCGTATGCACGGGGGGGAGGTGTTCGTGCCCAGGATCCCGAGTATGAAGATAACCGACCTGGCCGAGGCGATCGCTCCGGATTGCAAGGTCGAGGTTATCGGGATACGCCCCGGCGAGAAGCTCCACGAACTGCTGGTCGGCGAGGATGAGGCGCGCAACACCGTGGGAATCGACGACCTGTTCGTGGTGCAGCCGCTTCATTCCTGGTGGTCGTCCGACAACTGGAAAGGGGCCCGGTCGCTGCAGGATGGCTTCCGTTACAGCAGCGACAGTAATTCACACTGGCTGAAGATTGAAGAGCTGCGAGACCTGGTGGATGACCTGGTCTCTTCGGGGGAATAGTCGATGATACCCTACGGTCGCCAGTGGCTCGACGAGGACGACCTCGCGGCGGTGGAAGCTGTTCTGCGCTCGGACTTAATCACCACCGGCCCGAAGGTCGCTGAGTTTGAGCGGGGTTTGGCTGATTATCTGGGTGCCGGGGAGGCGGTGGCCGTCTCGAGCGGCACCGCGGCTCTGCACACGGCTATGTATGCGGCCGGCATTGGTCAGGGGGATGAGGTCATCCTCCCGCCGATTACCTTCGTCGCCACCGCCAACGCAGTGCTGTTCCAGGGGGGCAGACCGGTCTTCGCGGACGTTGATCCGGATACGCTGCTGCTCTCACCCGAATCCGTTCAGACCAGGATTACCGATCGAACAAAGGCTATTGTGGCGGTTGACTATGCGGGGCAGCCGTGTGACTATGACCCCCTCGTGGAGATTGCCGGACGTCACGGCCTGATCCTGATCGCCGACGGCTGTCACGCCCTGGGTGCCGAATACAAGGGGCGGAAGGTGGGAACGCTGGCTGACCTGACTGTGTTCAGCTTTCACCCGGTCAAACATATCACCACCGGCGAAGGGGGGATGGTCCTCACGGACAATCCGGACTTTGCAGAAAGGATGCGCCGGTTTCGCAATCACGGCATTACAGCCGATTACTCCCGGCGCGGCAGGCAGGGGACCTGGTTCTACGAGATGGTGGATATTGGCTACAACTACCGCATCACCGACTTTCAGTGCGCGCTGGGGATAAGCCAGCTTCGCAAGCTGCCCGGCTGGCTGGAGCGCAGGCGCGCAATAGCCGGGTGCTATGACGACCATTTCAGGGACATCCCAGGGGTTGAACCGCTCGGCGTGCGTCCGGATGTCCTGCACGCCTACCATCTGTATGTGATTCGTCTCGATCCGGAGCTCCTGCAGATTGACCGGTCTGAGCTGTTTTCAGCACTGCACCAAGCAGGAATCGGGGTCAACGTTCACTACATACCGGTGCATCTGCACCCGTTCTATCGACAGCGTTTCGGGACCGGGCCGGGGCTGTGTCCGGTGGCTGAGGCAGCCTATGAACGGATAATAACGCTGCCTGTCTTCCCCTGTATGAGCGATATGGACGTCCAGGATGTCATAATCGCAACGGAAAGGTTATCGACTACTATGGTGAGAATTGACGGAAAGGCGGGATTTTACGGTGTGTAACACGCATCAGATGAGCGTGTGGTCGGGGCGATTTGGCAGAGAGTATACAGACAGAAACTCGTTCAACATAGATGAGTTTGAAGATCGCTACATCAAGAATTACGGTGTTTCACGGACAGATTTAAATGGGCAATTCCTTGGCGACATGGATCGCCGGGCTCCGGTTCTCGAGGTTGGCGCCAACGTCGGCATTCAATTAGACCTGCTTCAACGCCTCGGCTTCGAGGCTCTTTACGGCATCGAGCTGCAGGCTTATGCCGTGGAGAAATCTCGGGAGTTCACAACGGGGATAAACATCATCCGCGGGTCTGCCTTCGACATCCCTTTTAAGGCCGGCTTTTTCAGCCTTGTTTTCACGTCCGGTGTTCTCATTCATATCCACCCCGACGATCTTCATAAAGTGATGATGGAAATCTATCGCTGCAGCCGGCGTTATATATGGGGATTTGAATACTACTGCGAGGATATCGAAGAGATAGATTATCGCAGCCACCGTAATCTTCTCTGGAAAGCCGATCACGCGGAGCTATTTATGCAGATGTTCCCGAGTCTTCGTCTGATCCGCAAAGAGAGCATTAATTATACCGGCAACGGGAACCGCGATTGTATGTATCTGCTTGAAAAAGCTGAGTAATGGTGAGGACGGTTGCCATCATCCAGGCCCGGATGGGCAGCACGCGCCTGCCCGGCAAGGTGATGGAGGAGCTTGCCGGTGAGCCGATGCTGGTCCGAGTTGTGCAGCGGGTGAACCGGGCGCAGACCATAGATAAGACGGTTATAGCTACAACCACCTCTTCTTCCGATGACATTATCGCTGACCTCTGTGAGTCACAGGGCTGGCCCTGCTTCAGAGGCAGCGAAGAGGACGTCCTCGACCGCTACTATAAGGCTGCTGTGTTCTACAAGGCCGATGTGGTCGTTCGGATTACGTCGGATTGTCCATTGATAGACCCGGTTGTCGTCGATAGGGTCGTATCCGAGTTTATGCGGCTGGCGCCGGATGTGGATTATGTCAGCAATTGTCTGCCCGAACGCACCTTCCCACGGGGACTGGATACGGAGGCGGTCCGATTCGAGGCGCTGGAACAGGCCTGGCGTGAAGATGACAACCCCGCCTGGCGCGAGCATGTCACAACCTACATCAAACGCAACCTTGAACTTTTTAATATTCGTGGTGTTACGGCTGAAGCGAACTATTCTGAAATGCGCTGGACGGTTGATACCCCCGAAGACCTGAAATTTGTCTGCAGGATCTATAGCCATTTTGGTAATGACAAATTTTCCTGGCGGGATGCTTTGCACCTGCTTGCGTGGCATCCGGAGTGGCTTGAGATTAATCGTCACATCCGGCAGAAGGTGGTCTGAATGTTCGCCGAGGGAGAAGCGCTTTTAATCCGCACCGACGCCGGGATTAAAACCGGCACGGGGCACTTTATGCGCTGCATATCACTGGCGCAGGCCTGGCAGGATGGGGGGGGGCGGACGATTTTCTTGCTGGGGGAAAGTGCGCCACAGCTCGAGAAGCGGTTGGTGAAAGAGGGAACGCAGATCCTCCGCCAGGAAGCCTTTCCCGGCAGCGAGGAGGACGCCCTTCAAACCGTTGCAGCAGCCAGGCGGGAAAACGCTTCGTGGGTTGTGATTGACGGTTATCATTTTGGCGCTGAGTTCCAGGAAATCCTTAAGGATGGGGATTTTCGCTGCCTGTTCATCGATGACTATGGGCATTCGGAACATTACTGCGCCGACCTCGTCTTGAACCAGAATCTGTCTGCTGATGTTGCTCCATACGTAAATCGTGAACACTATACCCAGCTTATGTTGGGGACGGAGTATGCCCTGCTGCGGCGGGAGTTTGTTCGCTGGTGCGGCTGGCAGCGATCCGTCCCTGATGTCGCGCGGAAGATACTGGTGACATTCGGCGGGGGCGACCCTGCGAACGTTACCCTGAAGGCGATCCGGGCGCTGAGGCAGATACAGTTGGAAGGAGTTGAGGCGAAGATCATAGTTGGCGGCAGCAATCCGAACTTCGACTCGCTTCGTGAAGCGGTCAACGGTTCGTCTTTCCGCATCAGCCTCGAGCAAGACGTAACCGATATGCCCGATCTTATGGGATGGGCGGATGCAGCGATCTCTGCGGCGGGAAGCACCTGCTGGGAGCTGGCGTTTATGGGGCTGCCAGCTCTACTTGTTTCACTCGCTGACAATCAATTGCCGAACGCCGAAGGGCTGGCGGAGAAAGGGGCGGCTGTGAATCTGGGGTGGTTCGAGGAGGTCGCCGTCGAAGGGATTGCCGAAGCGCTCGACCAACTGATGACAGCGAAAGGGAAGAGAGAAGAGATGACCAAACAGGGCAGACGTCTGGTGGACGGGCAGGGGGCTTCGCGGGTGGTTGAAATGTTAAAAGCGAATTCTGCATAGTTCAAAAGGTTCCTCTGTTATGCGCATTCTTTTCCTCGGAAATAATTGGGTCGGCTGGCAGGTTGTAAGCTGGCTTAAGGAGCAGATGGGTGAAATAGTCGGACTGGTTGTTCATCCACCACATAGAGCCCGCTACAGGGACAAGATAATAGAAAGCGCCGGCGTCGATCCTGAGTTCATATTCGATGGGTCAAAATTGCGACAATCGGATATTATTACTAAAGTCAGGGAATTAAAGCCTGACATCGGTGTCTCAGCCCTGTTCGGGTATATTCTTCGGCCCGAGTTCTTAAGACTGTTCGGTTCTGGGTGTATTAATATTCACCCGGCGTTGCTGCCCTACAACAGAGGCGCTCATTCGAATGTCTGGAGTATAGTTGATGAGACCCCGGCCGGAGTGACCATACATTATATCGATGAAGGCGTTGATACCGGTAAGGTCATAGCTCAGGAAAGGGTTCAAATCGAACCTGTGGATACGGGCGAGACCCTTTACTGGAAGTTAGAGTTGGCTTGCGTTGAACTCTTTAAGAAAACCTGGCCCCTTATATATTCCGGGCGGGCGACGTCAGTGGTTCAGAACCCGGGAAAAGGCACTTACCACCGAGTGCGAGACATGGAAAATATCGATGAGATTGATCTGAATCGCACTTATGCCGCTGCGGAGTTGATCAATATTCTAAGGAGTCGAACTTTCCCGCCTTACCCCGGCGCATATTTCCTGCACGAAGGGAAGAAGGTCTATTTGCGGTTGCAACTGCTGTATGAGGATGAACTCGATACAGAGAGCGGCTGATGGGGAATGTCATTGAAATAAACGGCAGACGCCTCGGCGTCGGGGAACCGGTCTATGTAGTTGCAGAGCTCTCCGCCAATCACAACCAATCGTTTGATCGGGCGGTTGCCTTGCTGCATAGGGCAAAAGAAGCCGGTGCCGACGCGGTCAAGCTCCAGACCTACACCCCGGATACGCTGACCATTGACTGTGATAATGACTGTTTCCGCATCAAGGGCACGAGGTGGGACGGTCGCCGCCTGTATGACCTTTACAGCGAGGCATACACCCCCTGGGAGTGGCAACCAGAATTAAAGAAGATTGCCGGTGACCTCGGGCTCGACCTTTTCTCAAGCCCTTTTGACGGGACCGCCGTCGATTTCCTGGAAGAGATGGGTGTGCCCGCCTATAAGATAGCGTCATTTGAGATTGTCGATCTTCCCTTGATACGGAAGGTGGCGAGAACCGGCAAGCCGATTATTATGTCCACCGGGATGGCCACCATGAATGAGATTGAGGAGGCGGTCGTGACTGCCCGCGAGGCTGGTGTTGAGCAGCTGGCGCTGCTGAAGTGCACCAGCGCCTATCCCGCTCCGCCTGAGGAGATGAATCTGCGGACGATCCCGCATCTTAGAGAGAGATTCGGTGTGCCGGTCGGCCTTTCGGATCACACGCTGGGTATGGCAGTGCCGGTGGCGGCGGTGGCGTTGGGTGCCTGCATCGTTGAGAAGCATCTGACCCTGTCGCGAACCGACCCTGGGCCGGACAGCGCGTTTTCTATGGAACCGGACGAATTCAAGGCTATGGTGGAGGCGGTGCGCACTGCTGAAAAGGCGATGGGTGAGGTCCATTACGGCGCCAGCGGGCGCGAGGAGGCAAGCCGGATTTTAAGACGGTCGCTGTTTGTGGTGAAGGATATCAGGGCGGGGGAGGAGCTCACAGGGGATAACGTCCGCTCTATACGTCCCGGTCACGGCCTGCACACCCGGCATATAGGGTGGTGTTTAGGAAGGCGGGCTGCAGTTCAGATACCGAGGGGAACCCCGTTAAGCCGGGAGCTGATTGAATAGGCTCTGTTTGGTATTGTTCGTATTTCCCTGGGCTCCCCCCTTATCCCCCCCCTTAATAATACTGAGTTGTTATCGGACGGCTACCATAAAGGCGCCCGATCTGTCATTG
>MWJR01000108.1 GCA_002127415.1 Calditrichaeota bacterium AABM5.125.24 | reverse complement strand
CTGTTCCGACATCAGCGCACATTCGGCCAGTATCCAGCGGGCGTCGTCGGCATAGCCGGAATGCGGGAATTTGAGCAGGAGCTGCTGGGCCTCGCTTCGCGCCCTGTCGAGCATCCGCAATCTCACCGCCGCCTGGGCTGAAAGGAAGGTGACCGACGATTCGCGGGCCGACTTCGGAAACTCCATTCGGAATGTATCGACCTCGGCCAGCAACTCTTCGTAGTTGCCGGCATCGAAGAGGTCGCGGAGCTGCGTATAACAGGCTTTGAGGGTTCCACCTGTTCTTCTGCCGGTCGGTTCGGCAAAAGTGAGATGCGGCATTAGCAGTGATACAGAAAACATCAGTGCTAAAGGCCAGATCATCACACCAGTTTTTGAACTCATAGGATTATGTTGGTTTGTCGTTAAATTCCTTCCCTCTGCCCTCCTGCCCCTCTGCTTGATGTTACTCCCATTCCACCGTGGCAGGCGGCTTGGATGTGATGTCGTAGACAACCCGATTGACCCCTCGCACCTCGCCCACGATGCGCGATGCAACCCTGGCCAGCAGCTCGTGGGGCAGGGGGGAGAAGTCGGCAGTCATAAAGTCGCGCGTATCGACTGAACGCAGTGCTACTACCCGCTCGTAGGTCCGTCCATCGCCCATAACACCCACCGAGCGCACCGGCAGCAACAGCGCCAGCGCCTGCGACACCCGGTCATACCAGCACGACCGGCGCAGCTCCTGGATGAAGATGGCGTCGGCCTCCTGCAGCATCGCCACCGCCTCCGCGGTGACCTCGCCCACAATCCGCACCGCCAGTCCCGGACCGGGGAATGGATGCCGCATCAGGATCGAATCCGGCAGCCCCAACTCACGGCCGACCTGACGCACCTCGTCCTTGAACAGCTCCCGCAACGGCTCGGCCAGCTCGAGCCCCAGCGACTCCGGCAGCCCGCCTACGTTATGGTGGGTCTTGATGATCTCAGCGGGCCCGCGCGATGAGGCTGACTCGATGACATCCGGATAGAGGGTTCCCTGCACCAGGTAGCCAGCGCCTGAGAACTTCGCTGCCTCACGCCGGAATACCTCGATGAACCGGTGTCCGATGCGCCTGCGCTTCTCCTCGGGATCGATAATCCCAGCCAGATCGGCCAGGAACTCGTCCCTGGCATCTACCGCCACCAGGCCGTCCCCGAACAGCGGACGGAAGGTCTTTTCGACCTCCTCCGCTTCATTCTTGCGCATCAGGCCGTTATCGACGAAGACGCATCTCAGCCGCTCACCGATAGCCTGATGGGTTAGCGTGGCGGTCACGGTGGAGTCCACGCCTCCTGAAAGCGCGCAGATGGCCCTGCTGTCGCCGATTGTCCCGCGCAACTCCTCGACTGATCGGCTGACAAAAGAGCGTATATTCCACCCACCGCTTGCGCCACATATTCCGTAGAGGAAGTTACGCAGGATCTGTCCGCCCGATGGTGTATGGCTGACCTCAGGATGGAATTGGACGCCGAACAGGTTTCGCTGCGGCTCCTCGGCTGCAGCGATGATTCCGGAATCGCTCTCGCCGGTCTTGATCCAGTTGTCGGGCAGGCTGGCTATGTGGTCGCCGTGGCTCATCCACACCGGCAACTCCCCTTCGAGCCCGTCCAGCAGGCGGCTGGGGCCGGTGATTCGGATGGAGGCGCGCCCGTATTCGCGGCTGTCAATCGGGGTGACCTCGCCACCCTCGCCGCGCACCATAAGCTGCATCCCGTAGCAGATGCCGAGCAGCGGCAGCCCCAGTCCGGCCAGGTCGTTCCAGCGCTGCGGCGCGCCAGTGGCATAGACGCTGCTCGGTCCACCGGAAAGGATGATACCGACCGGACTTAGGCGTCGTATCTCGTCTATCGGCCAGTCGAACGGCTCGATCCGGCTGAAGACCCCCTCCTCGCGGCAGAGGCGGGCGATAAGCTGGGTGTATTGCGAGCCGAAGTCGAGGATCAGGACTGTTTCACGCAGCTCACTCAAGCTTCCACCCCTCCAGAACCGACAACAGTTCACTATGGGTCAGTTGTGCGTGTATGGGGGTTACTGATATATAGCCATCTCTCACCGCCTTGACATCGGTGCCGTCGCTGTCCTCGGTGAGCGACTTGGCCCATCGGGTCCAGTAGTATTTCACTCCGTTCGTCTCTTCCCTGCGTTCCAGATACTCTTCATAGTGAGAGCTCCCCTGGCGGGTGACCTTCACGCCGCGAATCTGACTTGAGGACAGCGGCGGGACATTGACATTGAGCATCACGCCGGGGGGCAGGCTGTTGGATACGACTTGCTGGCAGATTCTGCGTGCGAAGTCGGCTGCAGCGCTGAATTCGTCATAGTCCGGCCCGACCTGAGAGATAGCCATCGCTGGAAACCCCATAACGGCTGCCTCCATCGCCCCCGCCACCGTTCCGCTGTAGAGCAGGTCCACGCCGGTGTTCTCGCCCCGGTTGATACCCGACACCACCAGGTCGGGAGGCTTGGGGAGCAGGGCTTGCAGCGCCACCTTGACCGCATCCACCGGTGTTCCACCGACTGCGTAGCCGAACAGATCGCCGTTCCGCTTGACCTCATCGACCAGCAGCGGTCCCCGCAGCGAGAAGCCGTGGCTGACACCACTCTGCTCGACCGCCGGAGCCACCACCCACAGCTCGCCCAGTCCTCCCAGAGCCTCCTTCAGGGCACGCAGTCCCGGCGCCTGTATCCCGTCGTCGTTGGTCAGAAGGATTAACATTTACTGCTTGTGTTGACGTTACTACTTTTCATCACTTGGTAGGGGCGTCATCCCTGCTTTCGCAGGGACAGGTTTATGACGCCCACTCTGCTGCGGGCGCAATGAATTGCGCCCCTACCGGTTAAACCACTAATAAGCCTATTTCACGAGTATCACCTTGCGAACGGAGTTGAAGCCCCCCGCCTCCATCCTTACAAAATACACGCCCGCACTTATGTTTCGTCCACTCCATATAGCTGTATGATAACCGGCAGGCTTTTCGCCGTTCACAAACGTCTCCACCAGACAACCTCTTGCGTCATAGACCCGAACCGAAACAGACGACTGAATGGGCAGCGCATAGGATATGTTTGTAACGGTGTTGAACGGATTGGGGTAGGCTGCTGACAGGTAAAATCCATTTAGATCAAGATCGACTTGACCAGCTTGGACCGCCAGCACACCGTTCCCACGCAGCGGCACCTCCACTGTCTCGACCAAGTTGTAATCTGCGTCATAGACGAAGACGCCCATTATTCCCTCGAAATTCCGCACCTCATCAGGCATAAACTTGATGAGGAAGGTATGTGCTTCTTCCTCGTCCAGTTCAAAGGGGGCTTCATCGTCGGACATGCCATAACCTGAGAATCGACCGGTTTCTACATCAAAGATAATCTGGTGTCCTCTACCCCCTGGCATATCGAAGGTGGAAACGGCTTCGATCTGGGTAATCGGATTGCTTCCGATCAAGGTGAAGTTCCACTGTCTCTGAATCTCCTCGTCGATCTCGAGGTAATGCAAATCCAGGAGCTCCTCAACCGAAGAGGGGTCTTCACCCAAGTCCTGGCGATACATCTTGACGGCATTGTATATGGCACCGATGGTCTCACTTGCCGCCGATGCTTCCGGGATCAGAATGCCGAAGTGATCAGTATCGAAAGGTATTATTGTGCCGTGGACCAATTCCCTATCCCCGACGTTCCTGACTGTCAGCGCCAGCTTGCCCACTTCATCGATGGCAACGTCGCCAAAGTCCAGATCCTCCGGCGACACCTCGATGATCTGAGTGAATGCCATAGAGGGTAAAACCAGCAATATTAAGACCTTTCGCAGCATATTTTCCTCCTACAGATCAACCGATTATCGATAATACCTCTCATCCCTCTTTTCTTGACTGTTGGAGAAACTCCATCACCGCCTGGCAGATTTCGTCGGCCATAATCTGGCGGAAGCGCTTGTTGCGGAGCTGCTTCTCCTCGGCGCTGTTTGATATGAATGCCATCTCGAACAGCACCGCCGGCATCGAGGCTCCGATGAGCACGTAGAACCCGGCCTGATCGACACCGAGGTCCTTCATAGCCATACCCTCTGTAACACCGTCCTGCAGGATGGCCGCCAGCGACTGAGATTCGCGGGCGAAGTTGGCCTGCGCCATCCCCAGCAGGATGTAGTTCTCCTCTGTGAGGTCAACATACTGATCCCGGGACTCCTCGAAACGGATCACCGCGTTCTCTCGCAGCGCCACCTTCATCGCACGGTCGGTCTTGGTCGGAGCCAGGAAGTAGGTTTCGATCCCGTGGACCCGGCGGCTGGTGTTGGCGTTGGCGTGGATGCTGATGAACAGCTTCCCGCCTGAACTGTTGGCGATTTTGGTCCGCTCGTGCAGCGGGATGAAGACGTCGGTTTCGCGGGTCATCACGATGCGCACCCCCCTCTTCTCGAGTGCCTTTCGCAGCCTCAGACTGACGTCCAGGACCACGTCCTTCTCCTTCAGTCCGGTCTGCCCGACTGCGCCGGGGTCCTTGCCGCCGTGACCGGGATCGATGACCACAACATCCAGCGCCCAGCGGTCGCGCTCCTCCTCGAGACGCCGCCGTGCTTCGGAATCCAGCCCTGAAGCGGTCTTGGAGGAGAATTTGACGACATAGAGCGGCGGGTCGCTCTCTATCTCAAGGCCGCTGAAGGCGGCTCCGCTGTCCGGCATAAAGGCGAGCCGGACGCCGTCCTCAGTCTGACGGAGCTGAATGCCGGCTACCAACCCCTCGGCAGTCTGATTGTTGAACGCCGCGCTGTCAACAGTGCCGCCGGGGAAAAACAGCCGGGCTCCGCCGTCGGGCAGCGAGTCGGCGCGGCATTCGAGCAGCTTTCCTGCCGGTAGGATGACCCGCGTGATGCCGGGCTCGACGACATACCGGATTCCGAACAGATCGTGCCGGGGCGGGGCCACCAGCAGCTTTACCGCCGCCGGGTCATAGAGCAGCTCGCCGGGATAGTATTCAGCCAGCAGCGCCACCAGCGGTTCCAGCGGCGCCAGGAAGCCGTCCCCGGGCGGTGACAGCGCCAGCGGCATCTGGCGCAGCTCACCTTCGGCCAGCACAAACGGGGTTCCAGCGGTGAAGAGTAGCCGTCGAACCGGCAGCTCGAGCCGGATCCTGCCCCCCGCCTGATCCACACGGCATTCGATTCCCAGCCGCTTCGCAAGCTCGCCCAGATCGACCCGCAGCGCCTCGCCATCCAGGATAACCCGCACCGAATCGACGCGCTCCGGATCGTTCATCCATTCGATCGGCATCCACCCGCCGAATACCGGCACGGTCCAGATATATAGAGCTACCGCTAATAGAAGCGTGGTCGAGCGCATAATTGGCTTCTGGTATTCAGGATCAGATAACTCAACAATTTAGTCTATTACTGAATGGGTTGCAAGCCGTTCAACCTGTGGGAGAGTGAATCGCTCAGGGCTAAGATGCAGTCGGCATAGAAGGTCGAATGGTTATACCTGAGCAGCGCTTTCCTTTGCCGCTTAAGACTTTTACCCTTCGGCCAGCCGTTGACCTCCAGGTAGTGGGCGATGGAGGCGACGGCATCCTCAATGTCGTCCAGGTCGATGACGCCGTCGCCGTTGCCGTCGCGTCCATAGGCGCGGTAGCTGGTCGGTATGAACTGCGGCAGACCGAATGCGCCCGCCCAGGAGCCGACCGTCCCCAGCGGATCCACCCCCGTGCCACGACGGGACATATACAGCAGGTCGCGAAGCTGCGACCGGGCCCAGGCCGCTCGGCGCTTCAGGCGCTTGCGCTCATCGTCATCAGAGCCGGATCCTTTCTGAGGCAGTATCTCATTGAGGATCCGGGGGTTATCCGCCAGCGACAGGCTCCAGTAGACGTTGAACACCGACTCCCGCCCCGGATACTTCCCCAGGTTGGTTTCAACCTTCAGGATGGAGAGGATTATCTCGGGTGGAATCTTATCCGGGGCGGCTGCGGTGGTGATCTTCTTCCCTTGTGTTTCCCAGAACTCAAGGCACATCTCGACCGATTCTGAGGTCAGATGCTGCGTATAAAGGTCTTCTGACTCAACGTGATTGACATTTACCTTCAGCACCTCAGGGCGGAAGGCGGCTCTCGGATCCGACAGATGCCGTCGCAACTGAGCAATCTCCGTATCCGACCAGTCGAACCCGGCCAGCCAATCTATCAGCAGCCGCTTGTGAGGGTCCTTAAGAGGTGTGGGGGTGTCGGTTATGAGACCGGTCAGGTCAGGTCTATCGGTTCTGATTGTCTCCTGTGGTGGGGATTTGGTGATTGTTCCGGGCGCATCGACCGATTTCTCGGTGGTCGGGTGTGCTTCGAGGCTAAGGTCCTGTCGATCTAAGTGCTGCGCTTGTTCGACAGGATGTAGTGGCGCGAAGTCAAGCCCCCGGACTACGATCCGGGGGATTGCGCCCTCCTGATAAGATGACGCCTCCACGTTGAGCGGCGACTCAGAGGCGGTTTGATTAGGACGGTCGGAACCGGTTTTGAAACGGCGGTTAACTCCATTCCAGATCAGCAGCGACCCCGCCACCGCCAGCATTATACCCAAGGCTACCCAGCCTCTCAAGACAGGCCCCGGGCCGGATTAATGATGAATGATGCCCAATGAATGATTATGGATACCTGACCTGTAATATTATTACACCAGTAGGGGCGCAAGGCTTTGCGCCAGAAAACCAAGCTCTAAGGCCTGAAATTATGCGAAAAAGTGACGTAGAGCTCGGTATCCCCGTGAAATTCCACCTCGCCTCTGCGGACTGTTCGAGCCACCTTTACCCCGAACCAGTCTGACTTTCGCCGCAGCACTGCCGATGCCGACCACCTGAAACCTCGCCCGGAGAGCCTGACACATGACACCCGGTCCGGGAGGCCGGCTTCACCCTGGTAGAGAGGAAGCCCACCCCCGGTAGAATATAATACCGCCGTAAGATAAAACCTCGGACGCAGCCACGTGGTTCCCAGCCAGTCCAGACTGGAGCCGATAAGCGCACCAGCCAGTATCCCGTATTGGCGGCGATCCACCCCCAACTTCCGGGTGGCGCCCTCCGACCAGAGCTTCAGCCTGCTGGATAGCGCTGCGAGGATTTCTCCGGACCAGGTCAGCCGCAGCCTGTCAGAGGTAACCCGGTAGAGTGTCCCCGGCTCGGATCGCCATTCCTGGCTGTTGCTGCGGCGGTAGCGGGTGGTCAATTCGCCTCTCCATAACGGCGGGAGGGTCAGTTCGAGCGAACCCCTGGCGCTGAAGGTCGGCGTGGGGATAGTCCAGCTTCGCCACGGCCTGCGCTCGACCTCGATATGGGTCTTAAGCCGCCTCACAAGTCCACCGGCTGACGGACTGCCGCTAATTCTCAGGGCAGCGCCGGTTCGGTTCTTCGCTGACGAACCCCCCGCCGGAGGCCGTGCCCGAGGGTTGTGGTAGGCGGGCGGGTAGTGATATAATGCGAAATGAAACCCTGCCGCACCCATCCTGCCGTTGCGGTTGATGCCGACCATCCAGGCGGTGTGACCTTCCCGGTCGAGACCTATCTCACCGCTCAAACCGGCTCCCCGTGCAGTTAGCTCGCCGCCTATCCCGACCGCGCCAGCCCGGTCGCCTTTAAGCGGGAAGCGGTCACGGCTGTCGAAGGCGGGATTGAAAGAGGGGGCATAGTGGGCGTGATAACCCGTCACGGTGAAAGCGAGGTCGAGGCCGCTGTTCGAAAGTGGGGCGAATCGCACTGCCCCGCCTATCGCAGTCTCCCTCACCGAGTCCTGCTTGCGCGCTTCCCCCGGGCTGCGGTGCAGACCCGAGTCCGACAGCCTCTGGACGCCGAGCGAATCGTCGATGGTGGCATCCAGCTCGGTTCGCGATACGAACAGCCCTATCTGTGCCCTCCCGGTCTCGGTTTGAGCCGCCACCCCGCGCAGGGCACAGTTCTCGCGCGTCTGAGCCGCCGACGTGACACCTCTGGCGCTGCGGCGATATGAGGCGGGAGAGTCATAGCTGTCGAAATAGACCGGCTGCGTCCAGAGTGTCACCCCCTGGCTCGAGGTGAAGTTGAAATCACCGGCCGTAACGCTTGCCTTCTCTCCTTGATAGGCGGCGTAGAACCGGCTCAGATCGGCCACCGACGGCTCATACCTGTCCTTATCGAGCAGCACCCCAAATCGCAGCCGCCCCGTGGACATCGTGTATCGCTGGGTCAATCCGACAGGTGAGCCTTCGTGGCTTTCCTGGTCTGCGTCGGCCTGAGGCCCGAACCGCCGGTCGGCACGGATGTGCAGACGTTCCTTAACCGGCTCTGTCTCACCGAATGTCACCCAGTCGCCGATTGTCTGCAGCAGCGAAGCCGGGAATTCGGTTCGCAGAGCCAGGTCTCCTTCGCTTGTGAATGGCCCGCCCGAGTGCCTCTCCTCGACCACTTTCCGGGCTATATCTTCAGCGACCCCGGGCAGAGCCGCTATCTGGGCTACCGTGGCGCGGTTTATATCAACCGGTGACCACTCCAAACTCCACAGCGCCTGGGAGCGGTCTTCGAACTCGACCCACTCTGAGCCTGTCCACGCCTGAAGCAGCCGGGCTTGATCGTCGAAAGGCAGGTGGGCGGATATTTGCAGCATTATCGTCAGCTGTAATATCCCGGTCACCATTCGAAGCGGACTATAGCGCTTCTGGTCCAGCCGAGGGGCGCCACCTCCGATGCTGCGAAGCTAAGGGTCGCCAGTCCCAGTCGCAGGTAGAACCCGGCACCGACCCGCGCCGGCCTATCACATAGCAGCAACCGGCCCCCCAGATTCCCGGTAAGAGGCAGAGCAACCCCCAGTGAACCCCCGAGGTCTCCCTCCTCGGGAAGTTCTATGGCGCCGAGAAGGGCCATCCCGCCATCGGTCGTCAGGGTGAGACTGCTCCAGCTGCTGCGGGTTATGTCGCCAGAGCCTTTGGTCTTCAGACTGCCGACCAGCAGACCGTCAATCCCCCCCGACCATAGAACGCCCCGTCCCAACTGGAGCTCCGACTTGACTCCCAGACCCGGAGCGGTGGAGCTGCCGTAGTTGTTGATCTGGAGGTGGTAGAGGTCGGCGATGATCTCGATGCGGGCGGCGGCAGGTCTGAAAAATCCGAAGCTGCAACCGGCTGAAAATCGGTTCTCGCGGTAAAGGTCATCCCCGGAAGAGGCCCAGGCGAACTTCCAGGCAGTTCTTCTGTGACACAGGCCGACTGAAGCCCTGGTCACTGCCAACTCGGGAAGGCCGTAACGTTCAGCGCGCTCAAGGGTCGCCCATCCTCTCGAAGCCGGTTGGTTGAGGATAGGACCATAGAGCAGGAAGTCAGCGGAATTAGGGGCCAGCCCCTCGAAGGCGCCTGAAACCCGTTCCGGAATCGTGAGCAGGGCCACCACCGCGCAAGCGCTTATCAGGCTTCTGACTTCAGACATCAGGCTTTTACTTTCAGGTTAGATCGACAGGGCCCCGGAGCCCACAGTCGAAAGTCAAGACCCCCTTTATAG
>MWJR01000059.1 GCA_002127415.1 Calditrichaeota bacterium AABM5.125.24 | reverse complement strand
AGCGGCGCTGAACTTGCCGGAACCGTCGAACTCACCTTCACCGCCTACGATGAAGGCGGCATCAGCCGACTGAACATCTATCGCAACGGCTTCTCCCCCCCTGACTGGAGCATACCCGCCAGCCAAGACACACTATACACCATATCCTGGGACACCCGCGAGGTCGAGGACGACGTTTATATCCTCGAGGCTCGTGCGTGGGACGAATCGGGCAACATTGGGATAAGTCCATCTCTGGTTGTCAGAATTAAGAACAACCCAGACCCTCCACCGGAGGATCACACCCCGCCGGACGTATGGTGGGTTGCTCCCGAAGCGGGCAGCACCCTTCAGGATACAGTGCGGCTGCAGGTAAGGGTTTTCGACGAGAGCGGGGTGGACTCTGCCCGTTTGTTGAAGGACGGTGTTCCAATCATTTATCTCCCTCCCGCTCCGCGGGGGGGAACTGAAGGGGGAGTGGAATACCTCTGGGACACCCGCTTGGGCTCCGACGGCGTGCACATCTGGGAGGCCCGCGCCTGGGATTCTGTCGGGAATATGGGGATAAGTCCGGCGCTGCTGGTTCGGGTGAAGAACAACCCCGACCCTCCACCGGAGGATCACACCCCGCCGGTGGTAGTCTGGCGGTCGCCGGAACCGGGCTCTGAGGTCGAGGGAACCGTCGAGCTGCGCTTCCAGGTGATGGACGACGCGGGTCTGGATACGGTGGAGATCTATTTGAACGGGCGAATTTTTCAAAAACTTATATGTATGGGTAACTTTTTTGATGGAAGAGTGACCTGGGTCACAAATGAAATGGATGACGGCAATTATATTGTTCAGGTGAGAGCCTCGGACGGCTCCGGCAACGTTGGATACAGCCCTGTAATATATTTGACCGTCCAGAACGACCGCCCCCGAGTCATCTGGGTGCCGGACGACTTCGAGACCATTCAGGAGGCAATCGACGCCTCTCAAGACGGGGATACGGTCAGGGTCAGGCCGGGTATTTATGAAGGTGATATAAATTTTTGGGATAAAAATATCTGGCTTGAAAGTTCAGATGGACCTGAAGTCACTATTATTGATGCAACGCTCAGGACCTGGGGTGTGCTCGTTGACGGTGAACAGGACACGACTTCTGGCATAAGAGGTTTCGCGATTACAAATGCTGAATTCTGGGGTATCGGGCTTGATTACCGCGCCAGTCCTAAGATCTTGAATAATATTATTTCGTTGTCAGGTTCCAGTGGTATCAGAGCCTGGATAAACAGATCCGTAATCAGAAATAACGTTTTAACAGAAGGATGGCAGGGTATAGACGTCTATTTATCTTATGGAGAATTCGATAACAATATCGTAATACACACCAGATCAACAGCCTTGTGGAACGCCAGTGCCCTGGCAAATAATCCACTTGTGCCTGATTACAACCTGATATGGGACTATCAAAGGCTCATGGATTCGGATGGCTTCACATTGGGCCCCAACAACATAATTGATCATGATCCTTTGTTTGTAGAGGGCAGTTTTATTTTAAGAAATTATTCACCATGCCTAGACATGGGGCGTCCCGATTTATTAGATTTGGACGGAAGCAGATCCGATATAGGGTGCTATGGTGGCCCCTATGCTTATCCAATACCATAATTACTGAAAGGAGCAGATCATGGCAGAATCTTGGGGAAGGACAAGTTCCGTAAAGAGCAACCAAGACATCGTTTCTGACCCTCAGCATCACAACATCCTGAAGGTCAACGACGTCAACGAGGGTGACGACGACAAGATCGCCATAAAGGCGGTCAACACCAGCACCAACGCCGATGCCCGCGCCTTGAAGGTTGAAGGCGTGGCTGAGATTATCGCCAACGTTTTCGAGCAGGCTCCGGGTTCAACCGGCCTGCTGGTGAGCAATGCCAGCAGAAATCCCTTCGGTCGGGCATTGAAGGTGCAGACGCCGTTCGAAGGCGATCCACCGGCAACAGTTACGGCGGAGGTCATCAACAACAGTTCACATCAATCCTCACGGGCGCTGAAAGTTACTGGTCGGACGGAGATCAACGCGGTCGATGGGGATAATGATCCATCAACAACTGCCCTGCATGTGATTAATCGCAGCGATCACGACGATGCGAAGGCGCTCAGAGTTGAGGGTATGACAGAGATACTTGCCGGCGTGGGAGGTGACCCAGGTCCAATCGGGTTGAGGGTTGTCAATCTCAGCGCTAATCCTGAATCCCGCGCGTTAAAATTGGAGGGATTATGTGAGATGACTGATCCCCCAAGGGGAGACCCCGAGATACCCTGCCTGAAGGTAGCCCGTGGCGGCGGTCATCCCAATTCCCGTGCGTTGAAGGTGGCGGGAATGAGCGAAATGGTTGCCCAATCTGTTGGTGACCCGGAGTCAACCGGATTGAGCGTGACCAACGCCAGCAACCACGCCAACGCCCTCGCGCTGAAAGTCGATGGCACTTCGGAGCTGAACGGCCATGTTAACGTCGACGGTCCTCTATTCATCACCGGCCCTGAAAACGGTCTATATGCCAAGGACAACGACCCGCTGTTGATAGGTTCATCTGTCGACACAGGCGAAGTCATCATCGGCGGACCCAACAACAACGTTCGCACGGTCAGCAACCTGCGGACTCAAAACGGACTCGACGGGGCTGACGGTGATCTGAACATCGGAGCCACCAATCACACCGACGATGTCAACATCGGCCGTGACGGCCAGGATGTTATTGCCAAGGGCAGACTGGACGCAGAAGAACACATCCGTGTGGGCACGGATGCTGTCGATGGTCAGATCGATTGCCAGGCCAACAACCGCGATCTGAACATTGGCACACAGAACAACACGAGGAACGTTATCCTTTCCCGCGTTGGCCAGACGATCGACATGTTCGGGCAGGTGCAGATGAACGGGAACGCCATTTTAATGAACAACGGGATTGATATTATCGATCCCGCCGCCAGAGGCATCATAGATAATCCGGTCGGTCATATTCCCGGTCAACCGTCCATCGATTTTTACATCCAAGGTATCTGTGTCTTCTACATCGACAACATCGGCGGTCACAACGCATAGGGATTAATTCATATGAATGCGAACGACATTGTTCCGGAAGAAGCGGATGACTTCAGGAATCACAAAGATTGCCAGATAGTCTATAACCCTGATGGCCATCCGCCGGACTTAAGTCCCTGTGTATATTTCCTTGTGTTCGGGGAGCTGGTTATTTACTATGACGTCGAGGGGCTCCATCACGCCAGGGACTGAAGTTTGCAGCAATCCGCAGGACGGCCCGGTCATTCGGAATGGCCGGGCTTCTTCTTTTTTGTATTAAAAATTCGTATATTGCCGCATACTACAGTCTGGTTAAGATGCTTCGTTTCGCTCTGATTGTGCGTCCATTGCCGCACATTAATAAGCTGTCAGCTTTCAGCTTTCAGCTATCAGCTTAAGGATAAGAAGGTTGGATATCTATCTCTGGATCGCGCTTGGCGCCGGGCTGCTGGCAATCCTGTTCGCCCTGCTTAAGGCCGGGTGGGTTGCCCGTCAGGACGCAGGAGAGCCTCATATGGCCGAGATTGCCGGTCACATCCGCGTGGGGGCCATGGCCTTCATTCGGCGCGAGTATTCGGTGCTGGTCATCTTCGTGGTGGTGGTGGCTCTGCTGCTGGCCTTTGGCAATATAGTTCAGGATAAGAGCCCCCTGGTGGCGCTTTCGTTCATTGTGGGGGCGACCTGCAGCGGACTGGCGGGTTTCTTCGGGATGCGGGTTGCCACCAACGCCAATGTCCGCACGGCCCAGGCGGCGCGCAGCAGCCTGCAGAGGGCGCTCGGTGTGGCCTTCTCGGGCGGCACGGTTATGGGGATGATAGTGGTCGGTCTCGGCGTCACCGGCCTGGTTCTGCTCTACCTGCTTTATAACAACGTCATATTCGCGGATCGAGCCTTCGGGGTGGCCAAGCTGGAAGAGGTTATGGAGGTGATAGCCGGCTTTTCACTCGGAGCCTCCTCTATTGCGTTGTTCGCCAGGGTGGGAGGCGGCATCTACACCAAGGCCGCCGACGTCGGCGCCGACCTGGTGGGGAAGGTGGAGGCCGGCATACCTGAGGACGACCCGCGCAATCCGGCTGTTATTGCCGACCTTGTAGGCGATAACGTGGGCGACGTGGCCGGTATGGGGGCTGACCTGTTCGAGTCCTATGTGGGAGCCATTGTCGGGTCAATGATCATCGGTGCCTCCTGGTGGAGTGCGGTGCTGGATGCCGGTGCGAGAAGTGCGCTGGTGCCGATAGTGCTTCCGATTGTGCTGGCCGGTGTCGGCATCATCGCCTCGATTCTTGGAACCTTCTTCGTCCGCACCAGGGAGGGGGCAAACCCGCAGACTGCTCTTAACATCGGCACCTTCGGAGCCGGGATAGTGATGGTTATCGCCTCCTGGTTTGTCATACACGCCTTCATACCGGCGGAGGTCGCCGTCCCTGATCCGGCAGCATCTGGAGGGCTCCTGCACACCGGCGCTTCCGGGGTGTTCTGGGCTACGATATGTGGCCTGGCCGCCGGTATCGCCATCGGGCTAATCACCGAGTATTTCACATCCGAGAGCCGTAAACCAGCCCACGACCTGGCCCGGGAGAGCCTGACCGGGGCTGCGACCAACATCATCGCCGGTCTGGCCACCGGGATGCGTTCGACAGCGCTGCCGCTGATAGTGCTCGGCGTGGCAATTTCTCTGGCTTACAACTTCGCAGGGCTCTACGGTATCGCCATCGCCGCTGTGGGGATGCTCTCCACAACAGGCATCCAGCTTGCGGTTGACGCCTACGGGCCTATCGCCGACAATTCAGGCGGCATTGCAGAGATGGCCCAGCTTGGCCCCGACATCCGTCGGCGCACCGACCGGCTCGACGCCGTGGGCAATACCACCGCCGCCATCGGAAAGGGATTCGCCATCGGCTCGGCTGCGCTGACCGCCCTGGCTCTGTTCTCAGCATTCGTGACGGTGGTCAGCCGCAAGCATGCGATCTCCATCAATATAATGAATCCCAACGTTATGGCGGGGCTGCTGGTCGGTGCGATGTTCCCGTTTCTGTTCAGCTCGTTTGCGATGAGGGCGGTCGGACGCGCCGCAGGTCGGATGATCGAGGAGGTTCGTCGGCAGTTCAAGGAGATACCAGGACTTCTGGCCGGTGAGAAGGGGGTCAGGGCTGATTATCGCCGCTGCGTGTCGATCGCCACCGGTGGCGCCATTCGCGAGATGATCGCCCCCGGACTGCTTGCGGTTGCCACTCCGGTGGTGGTGGGCTTTGTCTTTGCGGATAAATCGGTGCTGGGTGGGCTGCTGGCCGGCGTCCTCGCCTCCGGGGTGTTGATGGCCATCTTTATGTCCAACGCAGGCGGCGTCTGGGACAACGCCAAGAAGCACATCGAGGCCGGCGCCTACGGCGGTAAAGGCTCCGATGCTCACAAGGCCGCCGTGGTGGGTGATACGGTCGGAGACCCGTTCAAGGATACGGCCGGCCCATCGCTGAATATCCTCATTAAGTTGATGAGCGTTGTTTCTCTGGTTATAGCGCCGCTGTTGTGAGTAGGATTGAAATTTAAGGACAGTAGGCTCTGATTCACTGTCCTTCGTAACGAAACCCGCTGGCAGACGCCATCGTCTGCCAGCTAAGTGTTTAATTCTCCGTCACACGAGGGCGTGTGACGGCACGTAATACCTGAATTATAAAGAGGTCACTATTGAGCACAGGCAACCTGATCCGGCCACACGGCTCTGAGGAGCTGATCCCGTTACTCTTAACCGGCGAAGAGCTGACCGCTGAGTTGAAACGGGCTGAAACATTCCCCAGGGCGCGGATTACTTCACGCGAGGTCGGCGACCTGATTATGGCCGGCATCGGCGGGTTCACACCGCTGGGTGGATTTATGACCTATGACGACTGGAAAGGGGTGTGCGCCGATATGCGCACATCGGACGGCACCTTCTGGCCGATTCCGATCACCCTCTCGGTGGATAAGAGTTTCGCTGATTCGTTAAGTCCGGGCGGCGAGATTACACTGGTCAACGACGAAACAGACGAGATTATGGCTACGATGAAGGTCACCGACAGATATGCCATTGACAAGGAGTATGAATGCAAGGAGGTCTTCAGCACGGACGACCAGGAGCACCCGGGCGTTAAGATGGTGATGGCTCAGAAGGAGGTCAATCTCGGCGGTCCGGTGAAGGTTCTCTCCGAGAGCACCTTTCCTGACGAGTTCAGGGGACTTTATCAGCGCCCTGCCGAGAGCCGCGCCATCTTCGCTGAAAAGGGCTGGAAGACCATCGCCGCACTTCAGCTCCGCAACCCGATGCACCGCTCACACGAATACCTGGCCAAGATCGCTCTTGAGATCACCGACGGGCTATACATCCATCAGTTGGTAGGCAAGCTCAAGCCGGGGGATATCCCTGCGGATGTCCGGATCAGGTGCACCGAGGCTCTTGTCGATGGATATTTCATCAGGGAGTCGGTAGTTATGGGCGGGTATCCACTCGATATGCGTTACGCCGGTCCGAGGGAGGCCCTTCTTCACGCCGTGTTCCGTCAGAACTTCGGCTGCACCCACCTTATCGTGGGACGCGACCACGCCGGAGTCGGCAGCTACTACGGCCCATTCGATGCTCAGAACATCTTCCACCAGATACCTCCTGATGCGCTTCTGCTGCAGCCGCTGCCTATCGACTGGACCTTCTACTGCTTCAGGTGCCAGGGGATGGTCTCGATGAAAACCTGTCCCCACAGCAGGGAAGACCGGCTGTTCCTCTCCGGCACAGCCCTGCGAAAGGCGCTCTCCGAAGGGCAACCCGTCCCGGACGAATTCAGCCGTCCGGAGGTCCTCGAAATTCTGCGGGAATATTACGCCGGGCTCGAAGAGAAGGTCGAGATCAAGATGCATCAATATGCCGGGGGCGATTTAAGTAAATCGTAAGGGCAGGTTAGGAAGAACAGGTTTTCCAAGACAATCAGATACCTCGGAGAGCGGTGGCGATGGAGGTGGTTATAATCGGGGGCTCAGTGGCGGGACTGAAGGCAGCCTGCCGCATCAGCCGCCTACAGAGTGATGCCCGTGTCAGAGTGCTGGTTTCGGACAGCAGATTCGGATATTCGCAGTGCGGTCTGTCCTATTTCCTGGCCGGTGAGCTTGACAACTACACCGACCTGATCAGCACCTCCAGCGGCACCGTCAGGGATGAGAGATATTTTCGCGAGGTTAAAGGGGTCGAGATATTGACGTGTCATAAGGTGCTGACCCTGGACCGCGCTGCCCGACAGGTGCACTGCAGGGAGCTCAACACAGACCAAGAGGTTACCTTTCTTTATGACAAGCTGGTCATTGCCACCGGCACCAAACCGGTCCTGCCTGCCATCCCCGGAACCGATACGACTGGCGTGAGCTTGTTTGCGCACATCGATGATGCGATACAGCTGCGCAAGGACCTGGAACAGCATAGGATAGAGAAGGTGGCGATTATCGGTGCCGGTTTTGTTGGTCTCGAACTGTGTGAGGCCTTCAGCTCGTTGTGGAATGTGGATGTTGATCTGATTGATCTCCAGCCCCAATTGCTTTCCGGGTTGCAGGATGTGGAGTTGGCTCGGTTGGTGGAGGCTGAGCTGCAGGGAAAAGGGGTAAACCTGTGGCTTGGATTCGGGTGCAGGGAGATAACCGCCAGGAACGGCAGGCTTTGCCTTTTTGACAGTTCGGATCATATGATTCAGGCCGATCAGATCGTTCTGGTCACCAGTTTCAGCCCCAACTCCGATCTGGCCGGGGCTGCCGGGCTTGAGATCGGGACCACCGGTGGGATCAAGGTGAATGACCGGCTGGCGACCTCCGACCCGGACATCTTCGCCGCCGGTGATTGTGTGGAACTGCCCAACGCGATCGATGGTCAAGGCGGATACTGGTCACTCGACTCGCTGGCCATCAGGATGGGTCGGGTCGTCGGTGACAATATCTGTAACGGCGATTCACGTTTCGGCCCGGTGGCGGGGGCTACGATATTCAAGCTGTTCGACCTGACCATCGGATCGGTGGGGCTGACTGCGGCCGAATGCGAGGAGAAGGGCTACGAGATCAACAGGAGCTGGGGCACATTCTATGACAGGATGAGCTACTATCCGGAAGCCGTCCCGCTCCAGGTTCATCTGATCTATGACCGCAGCAGTGGAAGGGTATTGGGCCTGCAG
The DNA here is from genome assembly GCA_002127415.1 of Calditrichaeota bacterium AABM5.125.24. Taxonomy (GTDB): domain Bacteria; phylum Electryoneota; class AABM5-125-24; order Hatepunaeales; family Hatepunaeaceae; genus AABM5-125-24. Next base: position 1,310 of record MWJR01000059.1, on the reverse strand, counting down.
GCTGTTACACGCGGTCGGCTTCTTCAGATTATGGATATAGCTGCGCAGGCGATCCTAAATGGAGCGACCATCGATGATCTGCACCAGATCGAGCACGCCTATTCACCGCCCTATGACCAGCCTTTTAATCCGCTTCATTTTCTGGCGTTCATTGCCGAAAACTGCCGGGCAGCCGGCATCAGGTTGGTGCCACCTGCAGATTTCGAGAGACTGCCGGAGGAGACCCTGATCCTCGATGTCCGCACTCCGCTTGAGATCGCCGATTGGCCACTGGATGTTGGGCGGCGGAGGAGGCTTGCGATCCCGATCGAGGAGCTGCGCTCACGTATGGATGAAGTTCCTGAAGGGGGCTTTGAGGTTGCAATTGTGTGTCAGATGGGGGAGAGGGCCTGGGATGCAGCGTTAATGTTGCGGCGGGCCGGATGGGGAAAGGTGGGCATCCTGGCCGGTGGAGCGCTGTTTCAACCAAGTAGTATAGCGCCTCGTGCGCGTCATTAGTTCCGGCCGGGATGTAGCTTAGCGCCTTGTGTGCGTCTAATATTCCGGCCGGGTTGAGAACCCGGCTCGGCGGATAGAACAGCGCCCTGTGCGCATTCTTTTGAGACTTACCGTCTAACCTGACTTGATAAACAGTAAGCTGTTCATCTTTCATTGTTCACTTCAACAGCACAACCCGCTTAATCCTTCTTGTCTCTCCGGCCTTCAAAGTCACCAGATAGACCCCGCTTCCCAGCCTGTCTGCGTTAAATACCACCATCTCACTATTCCTAATCCTTGAAACCTGAGGCCCGAAGTCTGAGGCCTGAGGCCTGACCAGTTCTGCTATCAATCTCCCCCGGATATCGTAAATAGCCACCCATACCGCTGTTCCGACAGGGGCTCTGTAGCGGATTTGCAGTTGGTCGTTAAAGGGATTAGGGTAGGCTTCGATGTCAAACTCGTCAGGTGCGAGCGGCATACCGTCCTCTTCAGGCACTGCTGTCAGGTCAACCCGCATAATCACCCGGAAGGTGTCAATCCCGCCTCGCTGGTGACCGTCGATGGTGAAGTAGCCCTCAAGCTCCTCTCCGACCCGGAAGCCCCTGGCGTTGAACTCGAGCATAACTGGCAGTCGTCCACCCGCATGCACCACGGCTGCAGGTGGTTCCAGCCTCGCCCAGCTCTGACGAGCCCCCAGGTTGTAAACCATCGTCATAGCGGGCTCGTCGTTGAACTGCGCTATAAACGTCCAGTGACGAGGGTCCCACTCCGGAGTTATTGAGGCCCCTCCAGCCCGGTTGTAATGCTGGCTGGGCAGGTCTGTTATAAAC
>MWJR01000167.1 GCA_002127415.1 Calditrichaeota bacterium AABM5.125.24 | reverse complement strand
TTCTTATATCTACTGTCATATTGGGCACAATCGGTTTTACGCTCTCGCGAATGGCTACCGGTATCTCACTGCTTTTGACCATAATTTCACGGCACAAACCCTCCAATACGTTCCGTCTCCTTGCAGCCGTAACATTGAGCTTTGTAGTGGTCGTGGTCCTGTTTTTGTCCATATCTTCTTTCAGAGAAAGGACATTCAAACGGGGAGAGATCCCGAACTCGTTCGCTGAAATGGTTGAGACGTTCGATTCATCCGGCCGTATAAATCGAATGTGGCCTGCAGCACTAGCCAGTGCACTTGAAAGTCCACTGATAGGTCACGGACCAGGCTCGGCGAGAACGGTTGTAGCTCTGATTATGACGCAGCATGAGAGGACTGAATATAACCCCCATAATGAATACCTGCAGGTTTTCCATGACTTCGGTCTGATAGGTCTGCTGTTACTGCTGGGTTTCTGGATACCAATGATGATACGATACTGGCGACTGTGGAACAAATCCGACCGGGAACAGGATGTGCAGATGGCAAAATGGAGTATGGTGGCATTCCTGTGTGTCACCCTGTGCGTTATTACTGCAATCACAGCTAACACATTTCACTATCCTTTTGTAACAACCACAGCTTTTATCATAGTTGGGATCGCCGATGCTGTTCAGGAACGAAAGAATATTTCTAATTCCGCATATCCACAAATCTTGCCTGAAGTATGACTAAGCATAACGGCACAGGATGGTTTGTAAGAAGGCAGTGGGACTTTGAACGTTTCGGTCTGCTGCCGCCCAAACTGTGGTTGCGGTTACAAAGACGGGACCTGCCAAAAGTGCTCTGTATATCTATCCCCAAGTCTGGCACCCATTTGCTGGAAAGAGCACTGTGCCTACACCGGGACCTTTATCGCCGGTTGCTGCCGACCATAAATAACCGCAACATTGAGAAATACGGCGGCCTACGAAACCTACTCCAGAGGATGCGTCCCGGAGAATTGATCTTTGCTCACCTGCATTTCTCTGCGAATCATAAGGATGTGTTGAAAGACCACGATGTTCATACCCTGTTTATGATCCGCGACCCTCGTGATATAGTTCTGTCGCAGTGTAACTACCTGATGTATTCCCGGAATCACCCCCTTCACAGACGGTTTGCATCCGAATCCGATATGTCAGGTCGATTAAAATTGGCAATATGCGGTGAACCTGAGCTCAACATACCCTCAATTGCAGACCGTCTGAGGAAGTATAAAGGATGGCTTGATTCCGCCGGGCTCGTCGTTAGATTTGAAGGACTGGTTGGAGGGCAAGAGCAGGATTTACGCACCGGACAGCGACAGATTCTTTTCAGGTTATTCAATTTTCTCAACCTTCCCGCGAATGATGACATTTGTGACGCGATAATTAGTGGGCTTGCAATTCCTGTAAGTCCCACATTCTACAGGGGCAAGACAGGCCAGTGGATGAAGCACTTTACCCCTGAAATCGAAGAATTGTTTATGCAAACGACTGAGGAGCTTATGGAATGTTACGGTTACGCCGGAATACACGCCGGTGTATAATGGCGGGACCACAGGACCACAACTCCGGTAAAGCAGTGATTTTTTATATATAATTTGCGTGTTCTTTTAGCCCACAACAGATACCGGATTCGGGGCGGTGAGGACGCTTCATTCGACAACGAAGTTCAACTGCTGCGCCTACACGGAGTGGAGGTCCGCGAGTATATCAGGGATAACCGGGACATAAGTAATTCTCCGGGTTTGAAGCTCGGTTTGCGGACTGTCTGGAGCTCTGAGGACTATCACAGCATACGACGAACCATTCAGGGGTTCAATCCCGACGTTGTTCATTTTCATAACAACTTTCCCCTGATATCACCGGCAGGTTTCTTTGCCGCGGGGGACGAGGGTGTCCCGGTGGTTCAGACGATACATAACTACAGGATAATGTGTCCGGCAGCCAACCTGTTCCGAAACGGGAAGGTATGCGAAGATTGCGTGGGGAAAACACCACCCCTGACAGGCGTCCGATATGCATGTTACCGTGGCAGCAGACCGGCAACTACAGCCGTCGCCGCGATGATTACTGTTCACCGCTTATTACGCACGTGGAAAGACAAAGTTGACGTATATATTACGCTTACCGAATTCACCCGTGCCAAACTTATACAGGGAGGGTTGTCCCCGGGCAAGATTATTATAAAGCCCAATTTTGTCCATCCCGACCCGGGGTTCACTGGGGGAGCAGGCAGGTTTGCACTCTTCGCAGGCAGATTAGCTCCGGAAAAGGGTATTGAGTTACTGCTTGATGCCTGGAAGAAAACTGCGGGGCTCATACCTCTGAAGATGGTTGGTGATGGGCCGCTGGCCGAGAAAATAAATGAGATGGTTGGCGAGATGACTGGAGTGGAATGGCTGGGAACGGTGTCACGAGATGAAGTGCACAGACTGATGCGGGAAGCAGCATTTCTGGTTTTCCCTTCCATATGGTATGAATGTCTACCGGTGACTATTATCGAGGCTTTCGCCGTCGGCACTCCTGTCATTGCGTCGAGAATCGGCTCTCTTGAATACCTGATAGATGATGGACGAACAGGATTCCTGTTTGAGTCCGGCAATCCCGAGGCTCTGGCGGAAAAGGTCAGATGGGCGGTTGTTCATCCTGACAGGTTGGCAGACATAAGTCATATGGCACGGCGTGAGTTCGAGGATATATATACCGCCGACAAAAATTACACTCAGTTAATGGATATCTATGATAGAGCAAGAAGAACATAATTCTACAGTGGCGTATGCAAATTATTCCGAGCTGACGCCTTGATGTTTTAAGGATTGCCAAATCCATAACCCTACATTAAGTGGATTAGAAGATGCCGACCAACAAGCGAGTTCTCATTACCGGAGCCGGTGGCTTCATAGGTCACCATCTGGTTAAACACCTTAAGAATCTGGGATACTGGGTTCGAGGTGCCGATCTAAAATATCCCGAATTCGAGGAGACGACTGCGGATGAATTTGAGATCCTCGACCTGCGTTACCGGGAAAATTGCCTGAAAGCCTGTCTGGACATTGATGAGGCATACAGTCTGGCGGCTGATATGGGCGGTATGGGATACATATCAGCTCATCATGCGGAGATATTGCACAATAACATTCTCATCAATGCTCATATGCTGGAAGCTGCGCGAACCCACAGTGTCGGGAGATATTTCTTCACCTCTTCAGCCTGCGTATACCCGGAGTTCAAACAGACCGATACCAACGTAACGCCTCTTAAGGAAGAAGATGTATATCCGGCTCAGCCACAGGATGCATACGGCTGGGAGAAGCTCTTTACAGAGCGGATGTGCATCCACTATCGTGAGGACTATGGACTGGACACCAGGATTGTGAGGTTCCACAACATCTTCGGACCCCTGGGCACATGGGAGGGTGGTCGCGAGAAAGCGCCGGCAGCCATCTCCAGAAAGGTAGCTGTAGCAAAACTGACAGGTAATCACGAGATCGAAATCTGGGGAGACGGCGAGCAAACCCGCTCCTTCTGCTACATCGATGACTGCGTCGAAGGACTCTACAAGTTGATGCAGAGTGACTTCGTCGAACCCCTCAATCTCGGGCAGGACCGGATGGTAACCATAAACGAGCTGACGGACATAATCTCCGGTATTGCCGGCATTGAAACTGCGCGGAAGCACGTTCCAGGTCCTCAAGGGGTCAGGGGTCGAAACTCGGATAATACCCTGCTGAGGCAGGTCCTGAACTGGGAACCGCAGATATCCCTTGAAGAAGGGCTTTCAATAACTTACGGGTGGATTGAGGAGCAGGTGCGGGCGAAATACAATCTATCGGATTCAATCAACCCTGACACGGTGGAGGGTTGACCTGCAATCCGCACCCGCCCTCACGATATCCGCTGAAGTGGAGCCCTCCAGGGTTAACATCCTGGGGGTCGGCGTCAGCGCCATAAACATGAGCCAGGCGTTGCAGACAATCGACCGATGGATTGAGACGCGCAGCAGAAACTATGTCTGTGTGACCGGCGTTCACGGTGTGATGGAAAGCCATCGTGACCCGGAGATCCGCAGGATTCACAATCAAGCCGGTATGGTCACCCCTGACGGGATGCCTCTGGTCTGGCTCAGTCGCTTGATGGGAAGTCGAAATGTCAACCGGGTATATGGTCCCGATCTGATGTTGCTCCTGTGTGAGCATTCGGTATCCCGTGGTTATCGTCACTATCTGTATGGCGGAAATGAAGGTGTCCCTGAAGAGCTGGCGAACAGGCTTCAAATACGGTTTCCAGGCCTGCAAATCGTGGGAAACTACTCGCCGCCCTTCCGACCATTAACCTCCCGGGAGGACCGGAAGGTTGTGGATATGATTAATCACGCTGAACCGGATATTGTCTGGGTGGGACTCAGCACTCCCAAGCAGGAGCGCTGGATGGCGGAGCATTCAGGTCGCCTCTCGGCTCCAGTTCTTATCGGTGTGGGAGCGGCCTTTGACTTTCACACCGGACGCATCAGACAGGCACCGAAATGGATGCAAAAGAACGGTCTGGAATGGCTTTTCCGAACGATGATGGAACCGAGAAGGCTGTGGCGACGATATATGTCCAACAATCCCGGCTTCATCGCACTTGTGCTTCTCCAGCTTCTCGGTCTGAGAAGATTCCCCCGGATTTAACCAATAACAAATCAGATGAATGTAATTTTCAATAAAGGAAGCCGGCAGATTTATCACCTTGTAATCGATTTCGTGACCATACTGATCGGCTTTCAATTGGCATATATCCTGGCTCGTTCCCCGCTTTTCCCCTGGGAAGGGAGCGCAAGCGCCATTCCACAGGGTTTACTGTTCATTCTCTCCCTGATGAGTGCCGCAATGATGATTATCATCTTCGCCTGGCAGAAGCTATATCGCTCATCATACAGCGTTCTTAATATCGACGGCAGCCGCAAGTTCCTGCGTGCTGTAATAATGGGTGAAATCACCATATTCATACCCTTTTTCTATGCTTCACCCAACTCCGAGTCAACCGCCATCGTTACCCTGTCCATCATGTTGATACCGTTTCTGTTGCTCGTGCAGAAGTCGTTGGTCGGAGCGGTTGTAAAAACAGGATTCGGGGGACCTGCGCAGCGCAAGAGGCTGTTGATTATAGGTGATGGCGACCTTTCCGAATACCTCCTCAGACGTGCCATCGACCACACTGACCCGGCCTATGAACCGGTTGGCTTACTGGAAAACAATGCCGGCAGGGCTATTCAAGTGGTGGATACCTGTAGTTTAGAAGTAACCGGCAAGGTTCCTGTTCTGGGCACCTATGCGGAGCTGCCGGAAGTCATCAGCCGGCATAAAGTCGAGGAAATCTGGATAAACGACCCGGCTTTATCCGGAACGTCAATGAGAGAAATTTTCGATGCCTGCCAGCAGGATGGAGTTGAGGTCTCAGTAATACCTGCATTCGGGGAGTTGTCTGCACTCTCCCTGGATGTTGTTCATCTGGCGGGTATTCCGATTATTCGCAAAAAAAGAGTTGTGCCCAGACCGATATATGACTTCACAAAGCGGTTAGTCGATCTGGCGATTTGTATTCCCTTACTCACACTGTTGTCCCCCCTGATGTTCGCCGTCGCTCTCCTGATAAGACTCGATTCACGCGGTTCGGCTCTCTTCAAGCATAAGCGCATCGGTTACAGGGGAAGGCCGTTTATAATGTTCAAATTCCGAACGATGTATACCGATACCAAGCCTTATGCTCTATGTCCGCAAAATCGTAACGACGAAAGAATAACGCCTGTCGGACGCTTCCTTAGACGGATATCAATCGATGAACTACCTCAGATCCTTAATGTCATAAAGGGAGATATGAGTCTGGTGGGACCTCGTCCTGAAATGCCGTTTTTAGTCCAGGAATACAACAACTTCCAGCGCATCAGGCTTGACGTCAAGCCGGGGATTACAGGTCTCTGGCAGATATCCGCGGATCGTTCTATTCCCATCCACCAGAACCTTGACTACGACCTTTACTACCTTGACAATCGGTCAGCGCTCCTCGACCTGATAATACTCTGGCGAACTGTCTGGCAAGTGTTTAAGGGAATCTAAATTGCCAGTCAGCAGAATTGTGTGATCAGGATGGTCCGGGTTACCAGGGAGGCAAGTTCGCAAGGGGGATCACTAAATATCCTGAACAACGCCTGCGTTGGGGGCCAGGAGTGTCAGAACCACCCCAGTTCACTGAACTGAGGGAATACCATTATACACTCACCAGGCTGCTGGCAGCTCGAGATGACGCCATACCTCCGATAACACCTCCCCTCGACGATCGAGGAAAGGATAGTGCCCGGCATGGGGAATGGTCGCCAGTCGAGCCCCCCGGATCAACGCTGCCATTCGTCGTCCCATCCAGAGGGGGGTCTCCCGGTCATCTTCACCCCATACCAGAAGGGTCGGAACCCCGATCTTCACTATTTCTTTGGAGAGGTCCTCTGACAGCACCCTGCTCAGCGTGCCGCGCATAATCGTGGAGGCGGAACGCCAGTCGTCCGAACCGAGTCGATACCGCCTCTCCTCCAGCCAGCTTCCCGCCTTTCCACCCGTAACGCGCGACAACCGCGACAACACTTTAGCCAGCACGATCTTCCCCCGCGTGCGAAGGGTGCGCCTGGGCCTAAGCCCCGCGCTGGCGATGAGGATCAACCTGCCCACCCGATCAGGATACCTCGACGCCAGACCTATGCCGATCCTTCCGCCGAAGCTGTGAGCGATGACGTCCGTCCCAGCGAGCCCCCGCCTGTCGAGCCACGCATTAACCACCTCCACATAGTCCCGGGTTCCCCACGGCTCGGAAGGCTCAGGCGAACCTTCGAACCCCGGCAGAGCCATCGACCACACCTCCCTATGCTGTGCTATGGGCTCACCGATTGCATCCAGCGACCTCAGCCCGCCACCCCAGCCGTGCAGGAGCAGCACCGGCGGCCCTCCCCGGCCTATCCTCCGTTCCACCAGCCGATCAAGGTCATAGTATGTAGGGGCGCACGGCGGTGCGCCCTCTATAAGTGTTTCACGGGCACTCACGCAGGACTCTCCTCAAGTTCTCGCCAGAACCCGGCCACCGACCCCTGTCAATCGGGGCCACATCGGGACAGTCTCTCACGCCAGGAGGAAGGGAGCAGCCCAAAGATCGGCTGTTCGAGGAACCGGTTCCCTATCAGCAGGACCACGCCCCGGTCACCTTCGCCTCTGTAGAATCTCCAGGGTGGCTTATCGGTCAGGTGTAGGGGCGATGTTGAACATCGCCCCTACTCTTTTCGGCGAGATGCCTCCGCCTACCGATCCCTCCATAAACCCAAGAGAAAACCGCTCGGCGGCTGCCGAACAGTAGTGGGCGTCACAGGAGCCGCCCATCTCGAAGCGTCGGGATAAGGTGATGTTCCGGTGAATGACGGACAATGCAGAGGCATATCACCCGGCATTGATCCGTCAACGATATAAGAGGTAAACGATAAGGAAGACCGAGGACAACCCCCATATAATCCCGCCGGTTATCCGATGGTTGGCAAATATGGCATAATCAGCGGAGAACAGCCTCCTGAACAGTCTGGCATACCTCTCCGCCGATTCGGGATTGCCGATCCAGATGTTGCCCAGGGCATTCCATTTTACCAGCAGAGCGGGAACAAAGAAGAAGAAGGTTCCCACCAGAAACAGGAATACCCCGAAAATAAGCAGGATGCTGAACAGCAGATCAAGTAACTCCATAAGTCGTTCGTTCAGGATGAAATCAAAATCGTATACGGGACAGTCCTGTCCCGTCCCGACCCTGACCCGACAAGACTGTCGGGTCCACCATAGGACCTTTGCGCCCTGGTATGAGGGCAAACAGACTAAAACTCATCGGCAACAGCCTCCCGCCAGAACATAATGTTCTTGTCATTGCCACCACCCCGCCAGCGCAGCTCCTCAACTTCTCGGGTGGTCGGCCCCACGGTGGCGGTCGATGTAATCCTGTAAACATTCTCCCGGTCGCCTGCGTCGTAACCCTCATAATATGCGGTAGTTCGGTCGACCTGAACGGTTACTGTCCCGTTGCCGATGCTGTGGGTTCCCAGGTTAACGGATGCTGTGTTGCCAAGCCAGAGATAACGCCGCCCCACTTGAATCCCGGAATCGGCCAGGTAGAACGCCTGCGTGCCGAGCACATTATGAGCAGCAATATTGGAGTCTATTATCATCCGGGAAACCATCACCACGCCGAACATTGACAGCAGTGTTATGACGGCGATCCCCATAATCAGGACGTTGCCGCGTGCGCTGTCCCGTTTCACCCTTGAGGCCGATCTCCCTCGGGCGCTCATCATCAACCTCCCTGCTGGCGCGGGTAGACGGTCGAGCGAATCCGCATCGGCTTGCCGTTGATTATAAGACGTAATTCGAGCGTGATCCGCTCAGTACCACACGTAGTGGTAAGGTCGAACTGCGACGATCCCGGCACAACCCCCTGTCTAAACAGATAATATTCGTTGCTCCAGTCCCCATCGTTATCGCGCCTGTAAGTCATCTCATCGGTGTCAAAATCATACCTGACCTTAAGATCGTCATAATAGATCCGGCTGAAGAAGAGCAACTGCCGTTCGAAGCGGTTGATCCTCTCGAACTCCAGACGGTCGGCTTCTACACTATGTTTCCAATCCCGCCACTCGCGCATGTCGTGAAGCACCATGTCGAAGGAGCGACGGGCGTCGATATGGGCCGTCTTGCGCTGGTTGTGATCTTGATATATCTCAATCGACGAAACAAGGGTCTGGCTGAAGAAACCGGCCACCAGCGAAGTTATGACGATAACCACTATCAGTTCGATCATTGTGAAGCCGGCGTCGAAAAAGCGACGTTCAACTCCTGGTGATATGCCGCTTTGGTGCGAAGTAGTCATAGTAAACCCCCTAAAGTCCCGAATGGTCAAGTACTGCGGCGTTCAGAACCACAGACGGTATGAGGGGGTGGTTAACGGTCACCGTGATTAATTTATACTCATAAGGCTGCCCCGCATTGATGGTCTGGATGTTGACCGTGCGGGTGTAAGCCGAGAAGTAGCCGGTCGGGTTCACGCTGGAATATCTGCCGCTGTTGATGGCGTTGTAGCCACCCAAGCCGCTGCCGTGCTTGTCGGCAAATATAATCTCCATCTGCTCGACAGCCAGCAGGTCGGCCACCGTCATTATCTCGGCGTTATGGCTGTTGGTGAGCACGGTGGTATACAACCCGACCAGACCGGGAATAGCCACCGACATCAACAGGATGACCATCACCATCTCGATCAGGCTGTAGCCGTCCATCCGGGTCGGCGGTCGGAGTAGCCGCCCCCTAAGCCGCCTGAAGCTGTTCAGCAGACGGTTCATTATTGAATCCACGCTTTGCCGGTGTGACGGGCGATCATAATACTGACCGAATCATTCAGAATACAGATCGCCATCACAGTCTGATTACTGCTCCACCCATATCCGGCCACACTCATCTTACCAGAGGAATCGAACTGGAGTGTGCGCTGCGGTGAGGTTATCGAAACCCGATCACCCAGTGGAACGACATAGGGGCCGCCCCCATGCGGGTTTGTAATCTGCGATCCATCCTGATATTGGAGGGTATAGCTGTTCGGCGCACCCGGCGAACCACCGCCGCCGCCCCCGCCGGCAATAGCATCTCCAGCGAACGGAATCGAGAGGATGGCGATCGGGAACAGCACCGCCCGCGCAGCCTCTCTGAGGATTGGCGCCTTCCCGACAATACGCGCCATCGTCGGACCGTTCCGATAATACCACGAAATAAAGGCCAGCCCTGGTCGGTAGCGACTCAGCACACGGTCACGCAGCCCGCGCAGAGCGGTCACCTCAAGCGAATTCGGTCCGTAACAGACACTTGCCACGAAGCATCCCCCTGGAGGCGGCCCTGAGGCGGGAGTGAAGATGATCTCCGATCCCTTATAATTGGTCTTCGCCAGCTCCTGGGCATACGAGATATCCGAGATAACCCGGTGCGCGGCCGACTGGATCGCCCCTTTCTCCGTTCCGCTGAAGCGGACGATGGCAACGACCGCCAGAATGCTCATTATGAAGAGGACAATCGCTATCTCAACAAGAGTAAAACCACCGTCCTGCCCAGCTGACCGCCGCGCTTTAATACTGAAGTTTGGTCTTATATGTCTCATTTTATTGCTCCACCAGAAGTGAATCCAACATCTTGCCGACCTGTGGTTTTCGAGCGGTCGTGCCGGCCTTGGGCCCGCCGCCATAGACCCGCAGCATATCCCTGATCTTGGTCTTCAGCTTCTCATCCTCAGTTATCTCGTAGATGGTTCGAAGATATCTGACCGCCAGATCACGCCGCCCGATGCCGATCTGCAGAGCCGCGGCCAGCTGCACCACAATGATCGGCGCATCCGGTTTCAGAGCTGCATCCTGGATATCTTCCACAGCCCCAACCTTGTTATTCTGAAAAAACAGGCGAATAAACCCGCGGTAATAGGGCATCTCCCACCGATCAGGTTGTTCAACCGTCCCCTTCTCAAGCAGATCCAGCGCCTCTTCGTAGCGCCCTGCCATCAGCGCCAGGTTCATAGCCCCCTGCACATAAGGGGTTATAAAGTGAGGGTCGAGACGGGTTACGATATCCAGCATCCGGTAGAGGTATCGACCATCCTCGCTGCCGATATTCCAGTATAGTGACCCCTGAAGCAGCGGATGCTTACGGAAATCCAGCTCCAGGAAATCAACCGAATCCGGAATCTGCTCAACCGGTCTTTTGGAGTCTGTCCGGTGAATATCTTTATGGTCCAGCTTATGATTATGGTGATGCACCTTCTCGTGATGATGTCCATGATGGTGATGAGGCACACCAAGATATTCGTGATACGCGTCGTGAAACCGTTGCGCTGATATGTAGAAGACGCTACGAATCCAGAGCAGGTCGGCGGCGGTGGCGTCGTCACCCAGGGCCAGACCGTGCAGCACACGCCAGTCCGGCACGTAGAGCAGCTCACTCTGGGCCGCCCTCTCTTCCTGTATGGCCTCAACCCGATGCTGAAGCAGCAGCAATACCCAGAAAGATGCTGCCACCAGCCCCCCCCAGAGAACAATGGAGGTGTATTTACGCCAGAGGGTCAAGCTAAATCCCTGCTTCTGAACGCCAGTGCCGCAATGATAAGCACCACTCCGCAGTAGAGCACACCGTAAACGGTTGGCCAGACCACCCGTTCCCACGGTATATCAAGGGTGTGCACGGCCGCCTGCCGCAGATTGAAATATGAAAGGTGCGGGATGACGCCGTAAACCACTTCCAGTATCGGTCGGGAAGGTGCCAGCGGATTGCTGTCTATAAAGAGCTTGATGTCGAAGCTGAAGCGCCCGGCCACATACAGCATTATGGTGTATAGGGCGCTCAGGCTGGGATTGCTGAAGGATGAAAACAGCAGAGCCAGGGCTACCACCAGCTCGATCTCCCAGATTGAAAGATACATCGCCTGCCACAGATGCGGTGTGATGGGGCGCCCAACGGCCGCCAGAAGAAGAATCAGGATCAGGTTCATCCCCACATATACGAGAAGCACCGCCCCTGAAAAGCCGATGAACTTCCCCAGCACAAACTCCCAGCGTGGCAGCGGTTTGGCTAAAATGGGCAGGATGGTGCCGCGTTCGACCTCCCCATAAACCAGGACTATACCGGCGAATAAGGCGATCAGAACCCCGATCAGAACCGTGATGGTAAGACCGAGATCGGTGATGATCTTGTCAGGTTCACCAATCGACCAGTTACTCACCACCCAGGCCAGCCCAAGCATAGCTACCGCGAAACCGACCATATGCAGCAGTATCTTGTTGCGGATGGTCTCGCGAAAGGTGGTCTGTGCCACCGCCCAGATACGGTTCAACCCTGCCATCTATCCAGCTCGGCTATAAAGGCCTCTTCCAGATTGACCTGCCGCCGACCTATCGATTGCGGTCTCACCTGACCGCTGGCAGCCAGCGCGTAGAACTCCTTCAGGCTCTCATCATCGGGAATGACTATGTGGCAGCGCCCATCACTAAGCTCCTGACGCCAGCCATACCGGCGGCAGACCGCCTCCAGGTCCAGATCACCAGACACCTCAAGCTCGACATCCCAACCCGGGTTCTTCAGGAGCAGATCCTCCAGGCTGCCACAGGCCAGCAGCCTCCCACGGTGGATAATCCCGACCCGGTCGGCTATCCGCTGGGCGTCGTCGAGGATGTGCGAGCTGAAGAAGACGGTGCAGCCTTCCCGCTTCAGTCCGGAGATAACCTCACGCAGCTCAACCCTCCCGATGGGGTCCAGCCCCCCGAGCGGCTCATCGAGGAGGACCAGGACCGGATCGTTTATCAGGGCCTGCGCCAGGCCCAGACGCTGCAGCATCCCACGGGAGAAGCCCTTGAGCGGCTCGTCAGCCCTGTCGCTCAGACCCACAAGACCCAACAGCCGGCGGCTGCGCTCCTTACGGTCAGACCTCTTCATACCGAACAGCCTGCCGCAGTAATCGATCAGCTCACGGGCAGTCAGGAAACGGTAAAAATGCGGCAGGTCCGGCAGGTAGCCGACCCGAGCCCGGGCGCGGGGATCGCGGCAGTTAACCCCGAATATAGCCGCCGAGCCTCTGGTGGGGCGGGCGTGGTCAAGGAGCAATTTAAGAGTTGTGGTCTTTCCCGCGCCGTTCAGACCGATGAAGGCAAATATCTCACCCTCCCCCACTTCCAGATCGAGGTCAACTACAGCCTCGATCTTCCGTCTGGTCACCCCCAGTCGATAGTGCTTGGTCAGACGTTCAGTCTGTATGGCCGGTGGGGAACTCATCCTCCTGATGAACCGCCTTTCAGGTTATATTCTGAAGTTCAGCAGTTGTCGCCTAAACGCCGTGCACTGAGCAGGAGACATTGCACCTGGTCAGAGTGTAAGTCCCACCGCTCGGACAGGTCGGCGTAAATCCGGAAACGAACATCGAATCGTCCACATCAGCCATAGTGGCAAATACCAGCCAGTCGTCCTGTGTGGGATCGTTCAACAGAACCGCACAATATGTCAGCGCCATGGCCGAGGCGATAGCGCCCCTGTGGGAATCGCATTTGGCGCCAAAGGCCTCATCGGTCATATTGATATATTTCGGTATCGCCACGGTGGCCAGGATGCCTACGATAACAATGACGGTAATCAGCTCGATAAGGGTGAAACCGGCATCATTCGATTTTCCGGTTAATTGTAATTTCATTATTATCTTTCGCGGCGTTGGGTTCTTAACCTGACTCCGTTTTCCGGCCGGGTTATGAACCCTGCTCGCCGGAACTTACGGTGATATTATCTTCAAACCGCACATCGCGGATAATTTCTAAATAAATCAGTGTTATTCCCGGCTCTGACAGCCGTGTTGTGAAAATACGCATAACCCTAAGTCGATCGGGGCAACCGAAGCGACCTGCAACCGGATCACGCACCCGGTCGTATCGGCTACTGAGTCTGAGGTCGACCTCAACCCTGAGGCCGACCTCAAACTCTCGGCTTTACCACTATTAGCTGCCGTGGGTCGAGCAGGTAACGTTCCCGTTGGCAAGGGTGTATGTCCCGCCGGTCGGGCAGACCGGAACTGCACCGGAGGCGAACATTGAATCGTCCACGTCAGCCAAAACGGCGGCGGCCAGCCATCCCGATTGAGTGGGATCGTCTACCAGCAGAGTCGCGTAGGTCATCGCCATCGCAGATGCGATGGCGCCTCGGTTAGCATCACACTTGGCGTCGTTAGCGGCACCCGACAGGTTGACGAACTTCGGGACAGCCACTGAGGCCAGAATGCCGATAATGACGATCACCATGATCAACTCGACCAGGGTAAAACCACGATCATTGCGGATGAGATTGGATAACATCTCTGTTTCTCCTTCCATTTAGGATTTTGGGATTCTGTTAACGAACTTAGTTCTGTCTGTTCTATTTCCGGTTGAAAACAGATGCAAGCCCTGTGCCAATTATTACTTTCTTTAGTAATGCCCGAATTAACAGCATATTACGAATAAATTTGGAATATTATGTGACAGCACCTGCCCATAAAAAGGTCAGATATGTGCTCAAAAAGAGAGCATATTTTCAAGTGTGCTCTAAATTTGAACGCTCTTATGATTGTGGTTATGGTGGGACATTGGAAGGAGGAAGATGTTGGTCGGGTGCAGAGCTTCCAGACCACGTGCCTGCAGGTGCACTGTCACATAATTTGTCGGATGCTTTCGCACACCTGCGTAAGGGGCTGGTTCATCGAAGCCTGGGAAGAGAACTTAGAAGCCGACCTCTACCCGAGACGACCGTCTGTGTAACAAGGCATAATCAACAGGGCCGTCCTGGCCGATCGCCCTGCCGGAATTCAGAACGGCAGGTCGTCCTCGAGGTCGTCCCCAGGCGGCTCGGATTTGGGTGGGAGGGGGCCTTCCTCACCCTCAGATGGAGGTGCCTCGGCGGTGCGACCGGCATCTTCACGGCGGCCCAGCATCTGCATGTTGCTGCCGATGATATCAGTAGTATAGCGCTTGACACCTTCCTGTTCCCAGGAACGTGTTGACAGGCGACCTTCGATGTAGACCTGTCGACCTTTCGAGAGATATTGTCCCGCCGCCTCGGCTGTCTTGCCGAACAGAACTACCCGGTGCCATTCGGTGTTGTCTTCCCATTCTCCCTCTGCGTTCTTGCGCCGGTCGGTGGTAGCCAGGGAGAAGCGAGCCACCGCCAATCCGCTGGGGGTGTAGCTCAGCTCAGGGTCTCGGCCCAGATTGCCGATCAGTATTACCTTGTTTACGCCGCGTGCCATTTTGTCTCCTCAGTTTTTAACCCTCTCCTGCAGCGCCGGCCTCAGCCTGCGCCTGAACCACCATATCACCAACGCCGCACCGACCAGGTTGGCGATCACATCATTAAAATCCCCGAACCGTCCGGGGATCTGAGTCTGCAATAGCTCGTTCAGCCCCCCCACCGTCCCGCATATTAACAGCGTCCACCAGGCATATAGACGCCAGCGGACCAATCGACCGCTTATCCGTAAATAGTGCAGGATGAGCCAGGCCAGAACGCCATACTCAACCACGTGCAGAATCAGGTCTATGCGCCACCTGACCTGTTGTAAAATGGTTGCACCCGCTATCAGTGAGAGCACGAATGTCAGCGCCGCATAGCTCACCACCACCGTCAACCACACCACCGGTCGAGCGAAGAGGCTCACGTGAGTGCTTTCAGCGTTTCCGGCAGAGCGGCAGTAATGTCACCGGCCACCATTCCGTGCTGTCCCCTGTCGTCTGCAGCCCGGTCACCGGCCATGCCGTGGATGTAAGCCCCCACCCAGGCTGCCTGGTGTATCGGCAGACCCTGTGCGGACAGGGAGGCAATAATACCGGTCAGCACATCACCACTGCCGCCGGTAGCCATCCCGGCGTTGCCGGTGGGATTGATGAACACTACCCCGTTGGTCAAGGCGGTCAGAGAAGGTGAACCCTTCAGCAGTATGGTCGCCCGCCAGTGTTTGGCCCAGCGACGAACCACCTCGACCCTGTCAGAGAGCACGGCAGCCACAGGCAACCTTACCAGACGGGCGAACTCCCCAGGATGCGGCGTCAGCACGGTCTCCTTCGGCAGCTTCCTCAGCAATCCACGGTGCTCAGCCAGCAGGTTAAGCCCATCTGCGTCGATGACAAGCGGTTTGTCGATGACGTCAAACATCCGGTCAAACAGCGTGGCGGTATCAGGATCAAGCCCTAGTCCCGGACCCAAAACCATCGTATCAGCCCACAGCAGGCGCGGCAGTATGTGTTCAAATGCCTCCGCGGTGAGAGCGCCTCTCGAATTCTCAGGAAGCGGTTGCGTCATCGCCTCGGTAAGCTTGATCTCGAGCACCGGATTCAGGGAGGCCGGCACGCCGACCACCGCCAATCCGGCCCCACAGCGCATTGCGGCCTCAGCGCACAGGGTCGCAGCACCGGTCAAACCCGGGGAACCGGCCAGCATATAAACGTGACCCGTCTCCCCCTTATGAGCGGCTGGATGGCGGCGAGGCATCCACCGACGGATATCGGACTCATCGACGATGAACAACCGAATTCGCCGACGCGGCAGCACCTGCGGTGGAATGCCGATATCTACCACGCTGACCTTGCCGGCGTGTTCCCGCCCCGGAGGAAGAAACAGACCGGGTTTCAACAGTCCGAAAGTTACGGTAGCATCGGCTGCCACAGCGGTGTCTCGTGCCGCGCCTGTATCACCATCCACACCCGAAGGGATGTCCACCGATAGGACCGGAGCCTTGAGGTCCCTTATGATTCTGATAGTATCAGCGTATAGCCCGGTTATATCACCCTTGAAACCTGTGCCGAGCAGCGCGTCGATGACCAGATCCACGCCAACTGTCACGAGGCGGAGATCACGCCGACTCTTGACCTCCTTCACACGTCCACCGATGCGGCGGTAGAGATTGTAGTTGAAGCGGGCATCCCCCTTCAGATCGTCAGCTGAACCGAGTAAAAACAGGGCGATCTCATAACCAACGTTACGCAGGTGCCTGGCGACAGCCAGGCCATCCCCTCCGTTGTTCCCGCTGCCGCAGAAGATCCACACCTGCCCTCCGCGACTGCCGCCCTCCTCTAACATCCGAGCAGCATAATCCGCCACTGCGCGCGAGGCGTTCTCCATAAGAACCAGACCGGGAAGACCGATCTCCTCGATGGTCACACGGTCATACTCGCGCATCTGAGTCGTCGTGGCTACCGGAATCAAGATGATGTCTCCAGTTTTAAGATGTCATGCATATGCACAACCCCTATCAGGGTGCCGGCCTCATCCAGCACCGGCAGACTTGTGATGGCGTGGTCCTCCATAAGGTGCAGAGCCTGCGCAGATATGGCTCCGGGGGGGGTCGATTTGGGGTTGCGGGTCATAACCTCCTCGGCGGTCAGCTCCAGCGGGTTGGGGCTCCTCTCAAGCAGGCGCCGGAGGTCTCCGTCGGTGACGATGCCGACCAGATGCCTGTCTTCATCCACAACGCAGGTCACCCCCAGCCGTTTGGCGGTCATCTCCATCAGAACCTGCCTCATCCCGGCATCCGGTCCAATCACGGGAAGCGCCTCTCCGGTGTGCATCAGTTCGCTCACCTTCACCAGCAGCTTGCGGCCCAGAAGACCTCCAGGATGCAGCAACGCGAAGTCCTCCTCCTGAACCCCGTCCGACACCAGCAAGGCCACCGCCAGGGCGTCCCCGACCGCCACAGAAGCGGCGTGGGATGCCGTGGGCAGCAGGCCGAACGGCCAGGGATGCGAGGGAACCGCCACATCCAGCACACAATCCGCCAGCCCGGCCAGGGTGGAGCTCGTATTGCCCGTTATCGCCATCACCGGAACGCCCAGCAGCTTGAAGCGGGGTATCAGCTCCACCACCTCACGGGTCTCACCCGAATATGACACCGCTACAGCCACATCCCCCGACGAGATGACCCCCATATCACCGTGCACCGCCTCGGCTGCATGTAGAAACAACGCCGGTGCGCCGGTCGAAGCCAGGGTGGCGGCGATCTTCTTGGCGGCGATACCCGATTTGCCCAGACCGGTCACAATGACCTTGCCGCGGCACGACTCAAGCAGCCTGACAGCCTGAAGGAACGGTTCGCCAAGCCTGCCAGAGACCTCGCCTATCGCCTCACCCTCCAGCTTCAGCACCCGACGGGCGATCTCCAGCAGGTCATCGGCAGTCTTCCGACCGGAGCGGCTGCCGTTAGAAACAATGGATTCCGTTATGTCCTCCGAAATCGTTAGATGATGAATATAGCGATTATTATCAGGCTCAGTCAAGCCGGTGATGGCTGTTCGCCGGATCGATGGCTCTTGAGAGAGGAGATGGGAGTTATATACCCGATGGCGGACCAGTTTGTCCGAAAATGTTGAATCCGGCAAGGCGGACGCCCTCGTCCGCCTGTGCTGAATAACCATATGTTCACCTTCTGTCGCACGACCCCGTGCTACAGCGGGAGCTATTTGCCTGTCGCCTGTTTTCTTCAGTGGCTCGAACAGCTGTCCGGGCTTGACCGAACAGGAGTGTCCGGCCTACCATCTAATCAGACAAGAATGTC
The DNA here is from genome assembly GCA_002127415.1 of Calditrichaeota bacterium AABM5.125.24. Taxonomy (GTDB): domain Bacteria; phylum Electryoneota; class AABM5-125-24; order Hatepunaeales; family Hatepunaeaceae; genus AABM5-125-24. Next base: position 1,448 of record MWJR01000167.1, on the reverse strand, counting down.
TGCTCTACTTAATGTTGACAACACATTAATATCGGCTTACGTTTATAACCGTGACTGCGATGAGGATGCTAAAAGCACTGCTGCGGGCCGTCTGGCCGTTCGTGCTGCTGATGGTTCTGCTGCGAGTCGTCTACTGGCTCCAGGTGAAGGGTGAGGCCTGGTTCCTGGCGCCGGGGATGGACCCTGAATTCTACACCGGCTGGGCCGACGCCATACTGGCCGGGCGGGGCGGGGACTACCTTCCGTTCCCCCGGGCGCCGCTCTATCCATACCTGCTGGCGGCGGTGCGCGGGATCTTCGGGACGGGATGGCTACCGCCTCGACTGCTCAATCTGGCCGCTGATATCATCACCATAGTAATGGTCTTCCGGCTGGCGGAGCGGATAGGAGGGATAAAGGCCGCGCGGATAGCGGGGCTGCTGTATGTGGCCACCGGAGCTGCGGTCTATTTCTCAGGCGAGGTCCTGATGGCATCCGTCGCCGCAGCTTTAACGGTAGCTCTTGTGTATGCCTTATCCGCAGTGTGGAACCATCCGAGCCTCTTCAGGGCCGGTCTCAGCGGGGGTCTTCTGGCGCTGGCAGCCCTCTGTCGTCCGAATATACTGCTTTTGCTGCCTCTCTCCGCAGCAGTTATGGCACGCAGAGTCCACCTTACAAGTCCAGTCAAGCACAGTGCCCTGTCCACAGCGGGAGTTCACATAATGGCAGCCGCCCTGGTGCTGGCCCCGGTGACCATCGCAAACTGGCGGGCTTCGGGAAACCTCGTGACCATATCGACTCAGGGCGGGGGCAACTTCTACATCGGCAACGCCAGAGGTGCCACCGGCTGGGCCTCGAGCCTGCCCGGTGTAGGCGCCGCCTGGACCGAAAACGACGCCCGAAGGATAGCCGAGATCGACGCCGGCAGAGAACTGACACCGGTCGAAACCTCCAGACAGCTATGGCGGATGGGATGGAGGGAGATTGCCGCAGACCCCGCCGGCTGGATGAGATCCCTCCTCAAAAAGACCCTGCTCCTGTTGAACGTCCGCGAGGTCGGAAACAACCGACCCCTGACCCTCGCAACAGAGGCCTCGCTGCTGCTGAAGCTGCTGTTTGCGATATCACTCGGCTCTATGCTGCCCCTGACAATCCTGGGGGTGATTTATGGATTCCGGCGACCTGAGACCAGAGCGGCGATTATGTTCGGGGTCGTATTCAGTGGGTCGCTGCTGTTGTTCTTTGTCAACAGCCGTTACCGGATGCCTCTGGTGCCGCTAACAGCGATGATGTCCGGTGTGGGATTGGCGCATCTCACGGGCAGCTGGCGTGACCGGCGGAGGTTGCTGCGCGATCTGACAGTTGTGGTGCTGGGGGTGATGGTCGCCTTCCCCGGCTGGGTTGGAGGCGACTTTACACGCCCGGCACAGGCGCACTTTGTGGCCGGGAACGCGCTGATGCGGATCGGT
>MWJR01000062.1 GCA_002127415.1 Calditrichaeota bacterium AABM5.125.24 | reverse complement strand
GAACCGCTTCAGGCATAGTTCTTGACCTTCCGTTTCGCACCGGCGCTTACCGGTTTTCCGGTAACTGCCGAATGGAGCGCTTCGGTATCCAAATCCAGATTGCCGGGCCATTCAATAGTTCCCCACCTCCGATTGATGCGAAAGCGCTTGAAGAATTCCGGTTTGTTGAGCGGATTGAACACCCCGTCAAAAGGGATGAACTTGGAGATGTCCAATTCTCCACCCGAATCATCATCAAACTTGATCTCCAGTATGTAATCCCGGATATGTTTTACGGAAACAACTCTTAGCATACTCTACTCCAGCGGTTTAATCTTCTTTGGTCTTTTCCTCGCCTGCGCGAGCGCCCAATTTTCCAACAGCTCTGCCCGATGTAATGTCGCCCATTCTATCACCATTCCCAAGACCCTCGGCGGCAGGGAGCCATCGTGAAGGATAAGTTTGTCAATGCGGATGGATGCCAGATGTCCGCTGTATTCAGCGTGAAAATGCGGCGGCGGATGCTCCCGAAAGCGGATACTGATGGTTATCCCAAAAAAGCGGCTGATTTCAGGCATTTGGCCTCGGCTTTTTGCGAACAACTGACAGATTTAAGCATTCCACCCCCCCTTACTCCCCCCCTTCAATAGAAGGGGGGGTAAGTGTCGGGTGAGGGCACCAGACACCACGCTGTTGGTTACTCCGGCACGACCTTGTAGCCGTAACAGAGCAGCCCCTCCTCCCCCTCGGCCCGAAGGAGGCGGAACTCGACCTTGACCCGCATCCCGATGTGAACCTTCGCCGGATCTACGTCGGCAATCTGAGCGGTGATCCGCGCCCCATCGTCGAGCTCTATAATGCCGACGGGATAAGGCGTCAGGTCTGAATACTCGGCCGGAGCTACGTGGATAACAGTATAGGTTATTACCTTGCCCCTGTTCGAAAGACGAATCGGTTCGGCTTTCTCGCCTCCCGGGTAGCTGACGCGGGGTGGGAAGTATATCCTGCCCTCAACATCCTTCGCCGCTTCGAGGCGGTAGCGCTGCGGTATCTCGCGGTTATATCGCGGTGAACGGATTTTCATTCATATCTCCGGTAAAAATGGGTTAACAGAATCTGGGACAGACAGGAATGTCTGTCCTACCACCTTCAGCGCCTCTCAAGGATGTGCACCAGTGTGCTGCCGCCGCTGCCACCCATATTCTGCGCCAGGCCACGCCGGGGATTTGGAAGCTGCCGGTCGCCGGCTTCACCCCATAGCTGACGGGTCACCTCGATTATCTGCGCGGCTCCCGTGGCCCCGACCGGATGCCCCTTGGACTTGAGACCACCCGAGGTGTTGACCGGCCTGGAGCCTTCGCGTGCTGTATCCCCGCGTTCTGCAGCTGGTCCCCCCTGCCCCCGTTCAAAGAAACCGAGCGCCTCTGTGACAATAATCTCGGCGATGGTGAAGCAGTCGTGGACCTCGGCGAAATCGATGTCACCAGGCCCGACGCCGGCCATATCGTAGGCCCGCTTAGCCGCGACCTCGGTGGCCTTGAGCCAGGTTATATCCTCCCTGGAGTGCAGGGCAATGGTATCGGTGGCGTGACCGCTACCGGTCACAACCACCCGAGGCCTGTCCTTCAGAAATTCGCCGGCTCTGTCGGCCGGACAGAGTATCACCACCGCGGCGCCGTCGGTAATCGGCGAACAGTGCAGCAGCCGCAGCGGTTCAGCGACCATAGTGGAGTTCATCACCTGTTCGAGGGTCACCTTAAACGGATACTGGGCGTCGGGATTCAATGCGCCGTTGGCATGGTTCTTAACGGCGACCTGCGACAGCTGCTCCAGGGTCGTGCCGTATCGGTCCATATGAGCCCGGGCCATCATCGCATATAGGCCGGGGAAGGTGACCCCGTTGTATCCCTCGTATTCGGTGTCAGCAGCGGAGGCCAACGCAAAGGTGGCTTCCTCACCGGTGACGTCGGTCATCTTCTCCACGCCGCCGATCAGGACGATATCCGACAGCCCGGATGCTACCTCCATCCAGCCGAGGCGCATAGCCAGACTGCTCGAGGCGCATGCGGTCTCGACCCTGGCTGCCGCCGCCGGGGTCACCCCCAGGTAATCTGCCAATACCGAGGCCAGGTGTTCCTGAGCGGCGAACAGACCGCTCGACATACAACCGATATACATCGAATCAATGTGGTCAACACCGGCGTCGGTCATGGCTTTGGAGGCAGACTCCACGAACAGGTCGCGGATAGATCGGTTCCAGAGCTCCCCCCACTTCTGAATGCCGACGCCGATTACAGCTACTTCTCTCATGGTATTTCTCCGGAGATTTTTCCTGTCATTCCCGCGAACCAGCCTGTCCGAGAATGCAAGATTTGGCAAGGCGGACGCCCTCGTCCGCCATTCAAGTTATTGTTTGGACGGGCGCACGAGAGCCTGCCCCAGCGAAAGCTGGGGGCGTGCGCCTTGCCGCAAAGCAACCCAAAAGCAATTCCCGGACATCCTGGAACGCGGGAATCCAGGCACCTTCTTCACGATAGGTTAACATGGATTCCGGGTCCCGTCGGTATGATACTGTTTCTATTGTTACTTCGGATTCCGCAGGATCTTACCGCGGAACTTGGCATAGCGGCCGTAATCCAGGTAGATTTTGTTCTCATCGAGCTGGGGACGGGTAGTCGGAGCCAGGTCGCGAACCTCCAGAAGCCGCTCCTGAACGTTGAATATGAAGGCGTCCGATCCGGCCCCGGAGCCGAACGAAACCATAAGAATCCTGTCGCCGGGATTAGCCTCGTCGAGTATGGCGGTCAAACCGAGTGGCGAGGAACCGGAGTAGGTGTTTCCCAACCACGGCGTCAGTAAGCCGGTTTTAATCTTCTCCTCCGGGAAGCCGAGCCTCTTTCCGGCGGCCGTCGGGAACTTGCCGTTGGGCTGATGGAAGACAGCGTAGTCAAAATCGTCAACCGTCATCCCGGCCTTCTTCATAATCCCCTTTGCTGCACCGAGGGTATGCCTGAAGTAGGCGGGTTCACCGGTGAACCGACCGGCGTGCTGGGGGTAGAACTGGTGTTCGCGACGCCAGAAGTCCGGGGTGTCGGTCATATAGGTATAGGTCTCTTCGACCCTGGCCAGGATATTATTGGTGCCGAAGATGAAGGCTGCGGCTCCGGCTGAAGCCGAATATTCGAGGGCGTCACCCGGCGCCCCCTGCGATGTATCAGCTCCCACCCCCAGGCCGTATTCGATCAGCCCCGCCATAACCTGTGCATAGCAAATATACATCGCTTCAGTGCCGGCCTTGCAGGCGAATTCGAAATCCGCCGTGTGACACTCGGGGGTAGCCCCTATCGCCTCGGACAGGACCGTCCCGGAAGGCTTGACCGCATAGGGGTGCGATTCGGAACCGACATAGGCGGCGCCAATACGTGAGCCGTCGATCCCGGCCCGCTTCAGCGCGTAGCGCGATGCCTCGACCGACATCGTAATTGTATCCTGGTCGGGGGCGGGAACCGATTTCTCGTAGAGCAGCAGCCCCCGCTTAAAGGACTCAGCTTCGGCGCCCCAGACCCCGGCTATCGATTCCACCTTGATCCGATAGCGCGGGATGTAAGCGCCATAGCCGACTATTCCAACCTCAGGCATAGGATCCTTCTCCTTGTATTTTCTTGAATGGCGGACGGGGACGTCCGCCTTGCCAAATCTTGCATTCTCGGACAGACTGGTTGGGCTATTGGGGCACCTATTAAACTTTTTCACTTGACAACGTGATAAAAAAATGGTATACTCTTTATGCGGTGCGAATGCGTGTGAGAACCCTCACAGCTTTGGGGAAGTGTAACTTCCCACTGTGCGGGAGGCACTTTGTGTCTCCCGCTTTTTTATGCCTGTTCGTTCACTCATATCGATATGCTGCTAACCTTGTCGTTAGCTGGCAATTCACTGCAGGTCCTTCATCTTGAGTTGCAGGGTTGATCGATCCATCCATCGGTTCTCCTCGACGTAATACACCAGGTCGATGGGATTACCGGTCTGGGTGCGGTTCAAGTCATCGCCGCGATTGAAGGCGATGACATCCAGAACTGCGTCGTTCTGCCGAACTCTGAACTTCAGGTGATTGTTTCCCACTATCCGCGGCTCGCCGACGACCTGAGCCCGGTAAGAGACGAAGCAGGGGCGGCTGTTGCGGGGGCCGAATGGGGCCAGATGCTCAAGCATCCTTATCAGATCCATATTGATCTCGGATAGCTCCAGTTCATCGTCGATGAATATCTTCGGTATAAGGTCTTCCGCACTCAATGTGCTCCGGGTTATTTCATTGAATCGATGCTTGAACTCAGGTATGTGACTGGCTTCAATAGTCAGCCCGGCGGCATACTTGTGGCCCCCGAACTGGAGGAACAGGTCTGAACAGGACTTTAGCGCCGAGTGTATGTCGAAGTTGGGGATGCTGCGAGCCGAGCCCTTCCCCACCCCATTCTCAATTGAGATCATCACGGTCGGTCGATAGAACCGTTCGATGATACGGGAAGCCACGATACCGATCACTCCGGGGTGCCAATCTTCCCTTGCCAGGACTATAACCGCATCGCGCTCGGGGTCATATTCCTCCTCAATCTTCTGGAGGGCTTCATCCAGGGTGCGGGCATCAATCTCCTTGCGCCGGCGGTTCTCCTCCTCCAGCAGCCTGGCGATCTTCTGTGCCTGCATGTGGTTGCGGGTTATGAGCAGTTCGACGGCCGGAGTGGCTTGTCCCAGCCTGCCGACGGCGTTAATGCGCGGCGCCAGCCCATAGATGATATTCCCCACGTCGATACGTCCGATATGGAAACCGGCCGTTTCAATCAGGGTCATAATCCCCTCAAGCCCATCGCTGTTCAGCTTCTCCAGCCCGATCTTCACGAATATCCGGTTTTCATCGATAAGGGGGACGATATCGGCCGCACTCCCGATTGCCACCAGGTCCAGATATTTTTCAATGTATCCCGGGTCGAGTTCGAGGCGGTGGATGATGCCCTGGGCTATCTTGTAAGCAACGCCGACACCGGCCAACTCCTTGAATGGATATGGACAGTCGGATCGCTTGGGATCGACCACCGCCAGAGCCTCCGGGATCTGCTCGCCCGGCTCGTGATGATCCGACACAATCACATCCACACCAAGACTTTGCGCTCGGTCAACCTCGGCAACCGATGTGATCCCACAGTCAACGGTAAGTATCAGTCCGCAGCCTCGGCGATGTGCCTCTTCAATTCCGCTGACAGAAAGACCATATCCTTCAGTGGCTCGATCCGGTATATAGAAAGAGACCTTTCCACCCAGATCCTTCAGGAACAGGTATAGCATCGACACCGCCGTGATGCCGTCCACGTCGTAATCACCATAAAGCAGGATTTCTTCGCGTTCGCGCAGAGATTGAACAACCCTGTCAACGGCACGGTCCATATCCCGCATCAGGAACGGGTCGTGCAGATGGCTGGTTGTAGGTTTGAGGAAACCTCGCACAGCATCTTCTTCGGTGAGACCACGGTTGTAAAGCACGCGAGCCACCGGCCTCGGAACCTGGAGTTTCTCCATCAACCCGGTTACGACTTCACCATCAAATGGATAACAGAATTCCCATCTGGACTTCATACTGCAATCTCTTTTAGCAAACGAGTTGGAACAGTTTCGCGTTGGGGATCCAATACCCGTAATGTTGGACGGGAGGGATGTGACGGAGAGGGGAAGCCGGCCCGTAAGCCGAATTCTGTTCTTTGCGGCCATCCATCTGGCAGCGACGTTGCCATCGCCGTCAAGCGGCCTACCCGCGGGTAGGGCGAAGCGGACCACTTCGCACCAGTGGGAGTCCTACGCTGGATTACCCGCTGCTTGGCCTTGCTCCGGGTGGGGCTTGCCGATCACCCACCTTCCGGTAGGTGCCGGTGAGCTCTTACCTCACCTTTTCACCCTTATCCCGAAAATTCGGGACGGTATGTTTTCTGTGGCGCTTGCCGTCGCCTCACGGCGCCTCGCCGTTAGCGAGCACCCTGTCCTGCGGAGTTCGGACTTTCCTCATCCCGAATTATCGGGACGCGACCGCTCAGCCGGCTTCCCCGTTAAGGTGGTTGGCTTTCCTGTATCTGTCAGTGTTCCTCAGGTAAGCTTGACCTATTCTTTACCGTCACATCGTGTAATAAGACACCGGGATGCCCCGGTCTTGCTGCAATAAGGATCAGCGAACGGTCGATTCCAACTCCGGCACCAGAATGCACCCACACACTTCACACAGTATCATATCCTCCATACGCTTCACCTCGACCTGTCGCTGTGGCGGGATCATAGAGAAGCAGTAACCGCAGGCGCCGTCTGAGATGTGGGAAACACCAACCCCATCCCGGATCTTCCGAATACGCTCGTAGTGGGCGTAAACCGGTTTCTTCAGTCTTACGATTATCTTCTCCCGTTCGTGCATGAGCTTAAGCTCCTCCTCCTGGCTGCTCTCCATCCGTTCCTGCATCTCCGCCTGACGCTCGGAGAGTTCAGCCTCGAGCGTCGATATCTTCTCATGGCATTCGCTGATTATGGTCTGCAATTCCTCTTCATTGGCCATAAATTCAAGGATCTGCTTCTCACCTTCGGTTACACTTGATTTGGCCTGATCGATTTCCGACGAAATTGCATCATATTCCCGTGTGGTCTTGACACTAAATATGACACTTTGCGACTTCCTGAGCTGGTCGTGCGCCTCATCAACCCGCCGCTCCTGTTCCAGCTTCTTTTCCTCTATCCCTTTCAGCTTCAGTCCAGCATCCTCTATCTCGGAGTTATACTTGTTAATCTCCTGGCTTAGATTATTGATCTGTTCGGGCAGGTCACCCTTCTCAGCCTCGATTTCCATCAATTGGTCATCTATCCGCTGGAGTCGGATAAGCTGATTTAGGTCTTCAAGCAATAAATTAACCTCCTTCTGTCTCTGAAAACAGAGCAGCAAAAAAAATGGCGCTCGGGAACAACCGGGCACCACAATGCAGGCCACCGTGATGATAGATAAACCAGCCGGAATTGAGGAAACCTATCCATCGTGATAAGATCGCAACTTGACGACGAACCGGGCTCTCTGATCTATTCATAGCAATTACAACCGTTTTGCAGTGGGCCCACCAGGATTCGAACCTGGGACCGACGGATTATGAGTCCGCTGCTCTTGCCGCTGAGCTATGGGCCCCTGGCTAAAGATATGTGCAGATCGCATCCAAGACAAGTGTTTAGCCCTAACTAAAGATACTTAGAGAAATTGATAACAAAGCTCAATCCAACCGGTTCGTCGTGCATAATCCTTGACCCTCGAAACAACCGGATCGGAGGCGCTTGATTCACGGCTGTAATAAGCGGCACCGATCTCTAACCTGACTGCACGGGTCAGATACCACCGTCCGGAGAGCTCGGTCGAAGCCACCAGATCGTGCCTGCCGTGATGTATCGGATCTGGATACCTATCGGTGGTATAATACCTGTCGTTAATCTTCACCTCAAGCTCAACCCAGGCCCTTCGGCGTGAAACCCGGAAGCTGTATCGGGTCGAAAAGGCATATCCATCTTCATCGTAATCGCCCTGTCCGATCTCGCTGTCCTCGTCAACTTCACCGGGCGGCAGGTCCACTGACGATTCGAATCCCACATTCTGGTTGACTGCCAGGCTGTAGCCCCCTGAAAGACGCCAGGCCCCCGAACGGAAGATCACCTCACCGCCAAATTCAACCAGATCGCCGTCATACTCGGTGAAGAACTCACTGTAGGCATAGCGCTTGAACTTACCGAACCCGGAGAACTCCCAGGCTCTGACCGGACGGCAGCCGATGGTTCCCTGCCACTGCCCGAGGGCGAATTCGCAATGATGATGGGTGCTGGTGTGGATGTCGTAGTAATCCCGAATGTAGTAGGCTGGTTCGTAGAAGTAGTTCGCCGATGCGGTCCACTGCCGCGACAGCTCCTGTCTGGCAGTCAGGCTTAGCCAGCCGAAGTTCTTGATGGGGTTCATCAGGTGGTGGGCGAAGTTCACTGTAGCCTGCGCCTTACTGTCGAGCTCCGGCCACAGGTTAAAGGTGTAGGCGACCGTAGCCTTCAGGTCTGTTCGCAGGTCATCCAGAGTGCTGATGGGGGATGGATTCCGCTCCTCTTCATCCAGGAAACGCTGCCGGTCACGTGCTGAGTAGCGCAGGAGATTGCTGTCGTAAGTGTTGCGATAGACCAGAGTTCCCGAAAAGATGCCGCCGGACCAGGGGACGGCCTGGAGCTTCAACGTCCCGATGAGGACAACCGCCGCCGCAACCTTTACCAGCCGTTTCATCCAGTCAGGTTCTTGATAAGTGGCAGGATAAACCCGGCCCGGGCTGATACACCTGTGTCTGTCTCGTTGCCCAGGTCGCTCTGCGGCAGGTAGAAGCGGAGAAGCACATTGATGCCGCTATCAGGGGTAGTTATCCGATAGCGGTGCTTGCCGGGGGGGACATCTATATAGAAGGTATCCCCCTTCCCGAGTATCTTGTTGAACGACTTGGTATAGGTTGCGGTCCCGGATATCCGGGCGGTAAAGGGATAGGTTTGAACAACCTTGTCCCCTTCAGAAACCTGCAACCGATAAGGTCTGTCACCCCGCATTGAATGGTCGAATTCAAGTCGGGCGATCCCCTTGATCCTGGTCGGGCCTATCACCTCCAGCTCAACAGGATGATCGACCTGGCAGCGGTAGTATATGTATTCCCTCTCCTTGACCGCGATCCGCACCTCTTCAGTGTAGCTGCGTGGCAGATAAGCCACATAGGTCACATCTTCGGTCTTACCGTTTGATACCAGGAATCGGGCGTAAACTGTGTGTTTTGAGCCTTTCGGAAGGGTGAACCTGAACCTGTGTTCACCTTCCGGGATGTTGAACACGACCGAGCGACTCTCCCCCAGACGTTCCTTTTCCCTCCCGGGATTCTTCGCAATGCTGGATACCGCGGTGGCTCGGGCGGTTCGGTAGCGCTTCTCATCCCGGTAGGTGATGAAGTCGTATATCTGTTCGCCTTTGTCCCCGGGGATGACGGCCCTGGTTATGACCTTCAGCTCGCCCGGTCCCACCGTCTTCAGAACAACAGGCTTCTCCTGGGTCAGCTTCCAGTAGGTGCGATCTTTCCCCTTTATCTTGAGCATAACGGTTTTACAGGATTTGGGTTTAACCAGTTGCCAGTCCCCGGCGGCAGCATTATCCACAGTGGATATGCCTACAAGACCCGTTAAGCAGATCGAAAGGACGATTCTCGTCGATTTTAAGGCCATAGGTTCACGACTTTTAGATAATGGCATCAGGGTCAACCTTCTGTTCGCGCCACTTGTGGCTCTGACGGTCAAAGTATTTGACGATAGCCAGAATGATGAACATTAACAAAAGGACGATGATCGCAGTTGACAGGCTGTAACGCTTCTGCTCATAGACCTGTCCAACACCAACCTCAGGAAGGGGAAGCTGTGCGATGGGAAGGTCATAGCGCCGGGCGATCTCCCTGATGTTATAGATGTGAACCACCGGCACTCCGGCTTCAGCAAACCGATGAACCACCCCCAGGTTCGGATAGTTTTTTTCCGGCAGGCGACGGTTGACGCCGGTCGGGATGAGCCGGCCGTTTTCGCGATGACCGAGTGCCGCCACCCCGCCCCCGAC